>JBGPVQ010000015.1:0-16786 GCA_041491785.1 Gemmatimonadota bacterium
GAGCGCGGGCAGATAGGCGCCGCCGGCGACGCAACTTCCCATGACGGCCGCGACCTGCGGGACGTGGAGGTAGCGGCGCATCATGACGTTGTAATAGAAGATCCGGGCCGCCCCATATTGTCCCGGGAACACCCCGCCCTGAAACGGTAGGTTGACGCCGGCGCTGTCCACCAGGTACACGATTGGGATGCGTTGCCGCATCGCGATCTCCTGCGCCCGGAGGATTTTGGGGATGGTCTCCGGCCACCAGGCCCCCGCCTTGACGGTGGCGTCGTTGGCAACCAGCACGACTTCACGTCCAGCCACAACGCCCACCCCGGTGATCACCCCGGCGCCGGGTGCCTGGCCGTCGTACCGGTCGTGCGCGATGAGCAAGCCGATCTCGAGCCACGGCGCACCGGGATCCAACAGCCGGGCCACCCGCTCGCGGGGCGAAAGCTTGCCCTGCTGATGCATCTTGGCCACCCGCGCCGCACCGCCGCCTTCGCGCAGCTTTGCCGCGAGTCGACGGTATTCGTCCGCCAGCTCGCGGAGTCGAGAGGGCTTCGCGGCGCCCGCCGCGGGTTTAGTGCTCAAGGTGCTCGGCCGCCCATGCCTTGATGTACTCGATCAGGTCGGAGGTCGGGGTCCCGGGGCCGAAGAGCCGGCCCACCCCGCGTTGCTGCAGGAGGTCGATGTCCTCCTTGGGAATGATGCCGCCGCCGGTGAGCAGGATCCCGTTGCGACCCAGGTCGTCGAGGAGCTGCCGCACCCGGGGGAAGAGTGTCATGTGGGCTCCGCTCAGGATGGAAAGCCCGACCACGTCGACGTCTTCCTGCACCGCCGCGGTCGCGATCATTTCCGGAGTCTGATGCAAGCCGGTGTAGATCACTTCCATTCCGGCATCCCGGAGCGCGGCTGCCACGACCTTGGCGCCGCGGTCGTGGCCGTCGAGGCCCGGCTTGGCCACCAGCACGCGGATCGGGCGAGTCGAAGCCTTCATCGGAACCTCAGGAGGGCGGCGAGTCCGTTGATGGTGTCGGCGGCATCCGACTCGAAGACCACGTCGAGATCGACCCGCTGACGCAGGGCCTCCTCGATCGCGTCGTCGATCACATCGGGCACCGGGACCGCGTTGCCGAGGCCGCGACAGTCCTTGGCGTTCAAGGTCAGCCGCCCGGTCGGGGCGCAGCGGAACCCGGGGAGGCTGGCGTCTGCCCGAACGAGCAGGGTTCGCACTTGGCCCTTGGCGAGTGCATCCAGGGTCTCGGCGATCCCGTTCACCGCCCATCCCGAGCCCTGGCCGAGCAGCATTTCGGCCACCAGATGCCGCTCCAGTTTCCGCTCGAAGTTCTCCCGGACCTCCAGCACCGTCGAGTGCACCGCCGCCGATGCCGCTCCCTTCCGCGCAAGGCGCGCGGTGCCCAGGACCTTTCCGGCCACGTAGGGGTGGAGGAACATCTTCAAGGCTTCCGCCTCATTTCCTCCGGCCGCGATGACGATGCCCCGCACCGGTTCCCGGCGGTCCAGGTCGAACAGCCGTCCCGCCACCGCATCGAAGAGTTGTTCCCGCTCGTGACGGAGTCGGTTGTGGAACCCATGCTCCCCCATTCCGGGGCCGCCGTGCCGATCGGGATGGAAGCGGCCACCCCTTCGCGCCGTCGCCTCGACGTCGGCCAGCTTGCGCGTCTCGAACGCGGTGACCTCGTAGATAGAGGCTCCGCTCTTGTCGAGCACCGCCGCGAGCAGCCGGCCCACTTCGTCCTCCAGGGCCGCAAGCTCGCGTACCAGCGGAGTCCGGTCCACCAGTAGGCGGGAGCGGTGGACCCGGGGCAACGGGATCACTTCGAACAGCCCCAGGCTTCGGCAAACGAACACCGCGAGCCCTTGAGCCGCGGGGAGTGCATCGGGACGCTGTAACAGCGCCTGGACTCGATGCAGGTCCGCGATGACCTGCTCGCTCTCCGCGCGAGTCAGCCCCTCGGCCGGGAGCGCTTCGATGACATCGCGGATCCGGTTCTTGAGCTTGATGAGGTACTTGCCCCGGCTCCGGTCCCGTGGCTCGAGCTTGAGGTAACAGCTGACGATCCAGTGCTTGCCCGGCTGCAGGCGGACCAGGCGCTGGAGTTGCCGGCGAACATCGTTGAGCGCGCGAGAAGCCACCGGAGCCCGCCTTAGAAGAAGACCGGCTCGCGGTACGCGCCGTAGACCCGCTCGAGCACCTCACGTATCTCATACAGCGTGCAGTAAGCTCGGGCACAATCGAGCATCGCGGGGATGACGTTGCGGTCCGCGACCGCGGCGCCGCGGAGCGCTTCGAGGCTCCGTTCCACGGCCGCCCCGTCGCGCCCGGCCCGGAGGCGTTCCATGCGAGCGCGCTGGATGCGGTCCGCGTCGTCGCCGATCCTGAGGATCTCGGGGGCGCCTTCACTCTCCTCCACGAAGTCGTTGACGCCGACAATCACTCGACGCCCGGCTTCAACCTCTCCCTGGAAGCGTGCCGCGCTCCGGGCAATCTGGCGCTGAAACCAGCCCGATTCGATCGCCGGGACCACCCCACCCTGTGCCTCGATCTCGGCGAAGAGTCCTTCCGCCTCCCGCTCCATCTGATCGGTGAGCGCCTCGACGTAGTAGGAGCCGCCCAGCGGGTCGGCCACGTTGGGCACTCCCGTCTCGCTGGCCAGGATCTGCTGGGTCCGGAGCGCAATACGCACCGATTCCTCGGTCGGAAGCGCGAGCGTCTCGTCGAGCGCGTTGGTGTGCAGCGACTGGGTGCCGCCGAGGACGGCGGCCAGGGCCTGATAAGCCACCCGGACGATATTGTTGAGCGGCTGCTGGGCCGTCAGGGTCACCCCGGCGGTCTGGGAGTGGAACCGCATTTTCCAGCTCCGCTCGTCTTGGGCCCCGTAGCGCTCCCGGAGGTGGCGGGCCCAGATGCGCCGCCCGGCCCGCATCTTGGCGATTTCCTCGAAGAAATCATTGTGAACGTCCCAAAAGAACGAGAGCCTCGGCGCGAAGGCATCCACCGCGAGGCCCCGGGCCAATCCGTGCTCCACGTAGCAGAACCCGTTGGCGAGCGTGAAGGCGAGCTCCTGCGCGGCGGTGGCCCCGGCTTCCCGAATATGGTAGCCGGAGATTGAAATGGTGTTCCACTTCGGGGTGTGTTCCGCCGCCCATTCGAACATGTCGACGATGATCTTGAGCGCGGGCTCCGGCGGGTAAACCCACGCGTGCTGCGCCATGTACTCTTTGAGGATGTCGTTTTGAACCGTCCCCTGGAGCTGGGCGATGTCGATCCCTTGGCGTTCGGCCGCCGCCACGTAAAAGCAGAAGAGAATCGCCGCCGGACCATTGATGGTCATCGAGGTGGACACCTGGTCGAGCGGGATCCCGTCGAACAGGGTCTCCATGTCCGCCAGACTCGACACCGCGACCCCGCACTTCCCGACCTCTCCCTCGGAGCGGGGGTGATCGGAGTCGTAACCCATGAGCGTGGGGAAGTCGAATGCGACCGAAAGGCCGGTCTGGCCCCGCCCCAGGAGAAACTTGTAGCGTCGGTTGGTATCCTCCGCCGTGCCGAAGCCGGCGAACTGGCGCATGGTCCACAGTTTCCCACGGTACATCGTGGGGTGAATCCCACGGGTGAACGGCCAGATCCCCGGAAGCTCCTCGGGGTTCCCGAGGGTCTCCGAGAGATCCAGCGGGGTGTAGACCGGCTCCACCGTCCGGCCGGACACCGAGGTGAGCTCGACGTCATCGCGCAGCGGCAGTTTCCCATAGGCGGCCCGCCACGCCGCGACCTCGATCCGAAGCCGCGCCAGCTCCGCCTCACGCGGGTTCATACCCGGGCTCCTTCCTTCAATCCGGCCACAATTTCCGCCGCCAGCTCGTAGGGACTGAGCCGGCCGGCGGCCACTTCGTCGATCCGTTCGCGCACCAGCTCCTCCGCGCGGGTCTCATGCCAAACCCACCGCCGCATGGCTCGCTCCACGACCTCGCGAGTGCGGGCGGTGAGCCGCCGCTTCCGGCGCTGTTCCAGCTCGCCGGTGGCCGCCATCCAGCTGTGATGCCGATCGAGCACATCGGCCAGCGCGTCGATTCCCTCGCCTCTCGACGCCGTCGTCAGCAGAACCGGCGGATCCCAAGAGGGCGGACCCGATGCCGGCTCGACAGCCGGCTTGACCGCGTCCCGGGCACCCGCCTTGATGGGCACCCCGTGATGCGCCCGCATTCCGCGAAACGTATTCCCTTGCCGGATGCCCAAGGTCACCTCCAATACGCGAGCCAGCTGCTCGGCGCCAGGACGGTCCGCCTTGTTGACGACGTAGGCGTCCGCGACCTCCATCACCCCGGATTTCATGGTCTGGATCGCATCGCCCGATTCCGGGACCAGCACGAGCACCGTGGTGTCGGCCATGCTGGCCACCGCGAGCTCCGATTGCCCTACCCCGACGGTCTCGACGAGGATCCGATCGAACCCTCCCGCATCAAGGACATCCGAGACCTCCCGGGTGCTGGTGGCCAAGCCCCCCAGCGACCCCCGCGTCGCCATGGAGCGAATGTAGACGCCGCGGTCGAGTGCGACCGCCCCCATCCGGATCCGATCGCCGAGCAGTGCCCCGCCCGAAATCGGGCTGGTCGGGTCGATCGCGACCACCGCGACAGTGAGTCCGCGGCGCCGCCAGGTCTGCACCAGCTGCTGGGAAAGCGTGGACTTGCCGGCGCCGGGGGGCCCGGTGATCCCGATTCGCTGGGCCCGGCCAAGCCGCGGATGAACCGCCGCGAGCAATTGCTCGTACCCGGGCCGCGCGTTTTCCACGATCGAGATGGCGCGCGCCAGCGCGGCGGTGCGGCCCTGCCCCAGATCGGCGAGAAGATCATCCAGATCCATGGCTGCAAGCTCGCACCGGCCGACGGGAGAGGCAAGCCGGGCGGATTGCGTAACCCGTTGACGAAGGGACGGTTAGCGGGGGGGAGACCGACTACATGAGGAGCCAGCCACCCAAGCCGAGCAAGAGGGCAAAGCCGCAGACGTCGGTGAACGTCGTCACGAACACCGACGAGGCGATGGCGGGATCGATCCGGAACCGCTCGAGGACCAGCGGGATGAACGCCCCGGAGAACCCCGCGACGAAGAGGTTCCCGATCATGGCGAGGCAGATAACCACGCCGAGCATTGGCGGCTGGCGAAAGGCGAGGGCGACCAGCGCGGTCACGACGCCGTTCGCCACGCCGCAGGCCAGCCCGACCATGACCTCCTTGCCGATCACCTGAAGAAACGCGGCCGGCGCGATGAGCCCCAGTGCCAGCCGCCGGACGGTCACCGCGAGCGCCTGGGTGCCGGCGTTGCCGCCCATGCCGGAGATGATGGTCATCCATGCGGCGAGCGCGGGGAGCGCTTTCACGACGTCGGTGAACAGCGCGACCACCGCGGCCGCCACGAAGGCGGTCAGCAGATTGACGTAGAGCCAGGGTAATCGCGTCTTGACCGCTTCGAACCACTTCGCGCCAAGATCCTCTTCGGCCGAGACGCCGCCGAAGCGGAGCAGGTCTTCGGTGGCCTCTTCCTCGACGACATCGGTCACGTCGTCGAAGGTGATCCGGCCCAGCAGCCGGCCCTCCCGGTCTACCACCGGAATGCTCGGCACGTTATAGCGTGACATGAGACGGGCCACCTCTTCCTGGTCCATCTCGGGACCCACGGTCACGGCGGGCTCCTCCATGAGCTCGCGAACCGGTCGCTCGGGGGAGCTCAGCACCAGGCGTTTGAATCCCAGCACGCCGGCGAGCCGGCGCTCCCCGTCCAGCACGTAGGTCTCGTTGAAGTCGTCGACCTCCTCGCCCTGCTTGCGGATGCTTTCCACGGCCTCCTGCACGGTCTGGTCCTGATCCACCATCACCATCGCGCCGGTCATCAGGCCGCCGGCGGTGTCCTCGGGGTACCTGAGGAGCCGCTCGACATCCAGCCGCTCCTCGGCATCGACCGCCGAGAGGATACGCCGCTGCTGCTCCGGTTCGAGCTCCCCGAGGATGTCCGCCGCGTCGTCATCCGGCAGCTCCTCGACGATGCCGGCCGCCTGCTCCGAGGAGAGGGCCGCCAGGGTGTCCTCGGCGTGCTCCTCCTCGGGCATCGCGATGAGCGCCTCGCCGGTCAGGTCGGGCGGAAGAAGCTTGGCGATCTCCACCCGCTCATCCTCGTCCGCGAGCGCGAGCACGTCGGCAAGATCCGCCGGCTCGAGCAACCGTGCCCGGCCGAAGAACTCGCTCACGTGACCATCGCGGAGCAGGGCGATCAATTCAGCCGGGGAGGGGACCCGCCGGATCACGACGAACTCCGGCCCAGCGCGGTGGAGCCGGGCGATCCCCGCCGGACCAGGAGGCGCTCGACCCGCGTGGGAGAGGCGGCCAGCACATCGAGCTCGAGCCCGCGAATCAGGAACCGCTCTCCCGGCACCGGAAAGCGTCCCGCGAGCTCCACCAGGCGCCCGCCGACAGTGGCCGCCTGCCCGGAGGGAAGCTCCACGCCGAACCGGTCCTCGATCTCCGCGACCGGAGTGGAGCCGTCGGTCTCCAGCAACCCGGGGCCCGCGGGCGCGGGGACCGAGGCCGGGCGCACATCCTCGTCCACGATTTCGCCCACCAGGGCCTCGAGCAGGTCCTCCAGCGTCACGATCCCGAGCGTGCCGCCGAACTCGTCGAGCACGACCGCCAGGTGGCGGCGCTCCCGCTGCATGTCGAGGAGCACGTCACCGCAGTTCCGGCTGGCCGGAGCCACCGCCATCGGGCGGATCGGGAGCGGTCCGCCGGGCTCGAGCCGGAACAAATCGAAGGCGTGCACCATGCCGACGATCTCGTCGAGGGTTCCCCGGTAGACCGGCAACCGGCTGTACCCGCTCTGGATGAAGGCCTGGCGCACTTCCTCAACCGAGGCCTCCTCGGGGATCGCGACCAGCTCGGTGCGTGGCGTCATGACCTCCCGGACGCTGCGCTGAGAGAAGCTGATTACGCCGCCCACGCGAAGGAGATCGTCGTTCGCGGCAAAGCCGCCGGTGGCTCGCTCGCGCCACAGCTCCATGACTTCGCCGGCGGCCCGCTCCGGCGAGGCCGGAAGCAGCACCGCCAGAATCCTGGCCCAGGGGCGGAGCACCGGCTGGACCCGCTCCGCCACCGTGGCGGCGCGGCTTCGGGTCAGAAAGCGGGGGAGCACATAGGCGCTGAACAGCACGAAGGGCACCGCCACCAGAACCACGAGGAGGAAGAAACCGGTCAGGCTCGCCCCGGCGAACATCGCGGGAAACACCGCACCCAGCATGGCGATGCCGAGGGTGGTGGTGACCGAGGCGGCGGCGAGGTCCCGCTCCAGCGGCGCCAGCCAGGCGAGGGAGTTGTCCCCGCCGCGGAGCCGCCGTGCCACCACGTCCGCCAGGAGGCTCCGGCTGGAGGTGATGAGCGCCGCGGCGGCGGTGGCGCCGAATATCGTCAGGACGAGGCCCAGGATCGCGACGGCCCAGATCATTCGCCCGCCTGCGTGGGGCTCAACTCACCGACCGACGGCGTCGCCGGCGCCACCGTGACCCGGCGGACCCGCCGCCTTACGACTTGATCCACGGTCAGCCGGAAGCCGTCGAGCTCGAGGGTTTCTCCGGCGCGCGGCACCCGGCCGAGGTGGGCCAGGACCAGCCCTCCCACGGTGCTCACGTCCTCGCGCGCGAACCCGTGCCCCAGCTCCGCCTCGAGGTCGGCGAGCGGCGCGCCACCCTGCACCGCCCACCCGCCGTCGGGGAGGCGCTGCACCGGAGCGACCTCATCGGTGTCGTACTCGTCGCGAATCTCGCCCACGATCTGCTCGACCACGTCCTCCAGCGTCACGATTCCCGATGTCCCGCCGAATTCGTCGACCACCACCGCGAGATGACTGGCGCTGCGCTGAAAGTCACGCAGCTGGCGGTCGAGGGTCTTGGCCTCGGGAACGAACTCGACCGGACGGATCAGCGGGTGCCAGTCGGTCGACGGCGCTTCGGGGCCGAGCCCCGGCAGCAGATCCTTGGCGTAGATCACGCCGGTCACCGAATCGGGATCGCCATCGACCACCAGGAGCCGAGAGTGTTCCGCCCGTCGAAAGGTCTCGATCACCTGGTTCCGATCCGCTGAGAAATCCACGGACACGATGTCAAGACGGGGAGTCATGACTTCGGCGACGGTCATGTCCGCGAGTCCGAGAACGCCGGTCAGCATCTGCCGCTCGCCGGGCTCGGCTCGCGGCGGGCGGATCACCCTCGGCCGAAAGCCCCGATCCACCCAGGCGACCCCGGCGAGGATCGGCCGGAAGACCCCGAGTGTGTGCCGGACAAAGCGGCCCTCGAAGGCGACCAGGCCCGGCTCATTGGCGGCCCACAGCCGGGGGGCCAGGTCGCCCAGAATCCAGACGAGGAGCGCCGCGAGGAGTAGCCGGGCCAGCGCCTCGGGAAGCGCCCACGCCCACCACGCCAGCGCCGTGCCCGCGAGCGCGGCCGCGATCGCGAGCAGCGCCAGGTGCACCACGTGGAGGCTTCGGGGTCGCGAGAGCGGGGCGGAGGGGGATACGGCGGACGGGGTGAGCAGGCGCGGTACCCCGGCGTCATCCTGCTCGGCGAGGGCGACCAGCGCGGCCCACAGGGTAAACAGGCCCGCGAGCAGCGGGGCCACCCAGAGCTGAAGGGCGGCGAGGAGTCCGCGAATCACCGCAGCCTCCGCAAATAGCGCTCTTGCCGCCGCCACATCGCGCAAGTCATCCGGGCGGCCCCCTCGGGGTGGTCGTAGCCGAGAACGTGCAGTACACCGTGCACCACCAGGCGCAGCAACTCCTGCCGAAGCGGAACGCCCCGGGTGCGCGCCTCCCTCGCGGCAACCCATCGGCAGATGTAGACGTCGCCGGCGAGCGTCCGCCCCGGCCCGGCGAGGGGAAAGGCCAGGACGTCGGTCGCACCCGCCCGCCCCTTCCAGCGGGCGTTGAGGCGGCCCATCCGATCGCGTCCGACAAACGCGACCGAGATCATCGCGCGCCGCCGCTCGGCGCGCAGCACCGCTTCGGCCGCCCGGGTCACCGCCCTGCGTCCGAGCGGCGCGGGGCGCCCCGCAACGATGATGACGGCGCCCGGCCCCCGGTCAGCCGTTCTGGTCCTCGGCGTAGGCCCGGATGATTTCCCGCACCAAGCGGTGCCGCACCACGTCGCCTTCGCCGAGGTAACAGAACGCGATCCCGTCGATTCCTGGCAGGATCCGCTCGATCTGGATGAGGCCGGAATCTTCCCGGGTGGGAAGATCGACCTGGGTCTTGTCGCCGGTCACCACCACCTTGCTGTTCACCCCCAAGCGGGTGAGGAACATCTTCATCTGCGCGCCGGTTGCATTCTGCGCCTCGTCGAGAATGATGAAGGCGTCGTTGAGCGTCCGCCCGCGCATATACGCCAGCGGCGCAATTTCGATGGTGCGCTGCTCCAGCGCCTTCTGTACCCGCTCCTGGGGCATCATGTCCTCGAGCGCGTCATAGAGCGGCCGCAGATAGGGGTCCACCTTGGCCTGCAGATCGCCGGGGAGGAAGCCCAGCGATTCCCCGGCTTCCACCGCGGGCCGGGCGAGGATGATCCGCTTGACCCGCTTGCGCGCCATGGCCTCGACTGCCTTGGCCACCGCGAGGTAGGTCTTGCCGGTGCCGGCCGGCCCGATGCCCACCACGATATCGGTGGTCGCGATGGCCTGCACATACTCCTTCTGCCCCGGTGTCTTGGGCGCGATAGCGCGGCGGAGCCCGGGGAGAACGATCTTCCCTTCGCCGCCCGCCAGCGGACCGTCGGCCGGGACGCCATCCTGGGAAAAGCGCCAGACGTCCTCCGCGGAAACCACCTCGCCGATCCGCGCGATGTCGAGCAGCGCCTGTACGACCCCCGCCGCGCGCTCCACGTGCTCGGCGCTTCCCATGAGTGTGAGGGTATCGCCGCGGAGCGACACTCGCGCGCCGGTGGCCCGCTCCAGCTCCGTCAGGTTGACCTCGTTGACACCAGCCAGGAGGAGGGGGTCCGCCCCTTCGATGCTGAAGCGCTGGGTGAGCTCTTCCCCCACGGTTCCCTTCACTCCCTCACCACGAGGTGGAGGTCAGCGAGATCCTGCGCGCTGACCGCGGTGGGCGCCCCCTCGAACAGCGCGCGGGCCGCCGTGGTCTTGGGAAACGCGATCACGTCCCGCAGCGAGCCGGCGCCGGCCAGCAGCATCACCACCCGGTCGAAGCCCACGGCGAATCCACCATGGGGTGGCGCGCCCGCGGCGAGTCCGTCGAGCAGGAATCCGAATCGGCGGCGGATCTCGTCCGGGGCCACTCCGAGGAGTCCGAACACAACCCGCTGGATTGCGGGATCGGTGATCCGAATCGAGCCGCTGCCGAGCTCGGTTCCATTGTAGACCACGTCGTAGTGCAGCGCCCGGCACCGTGCCGGGTTCGTCTCCAGAAAGCCGACGTCCTCCGGATGCGGCGCGGTAAAGGGGTGGTGCACGAAGCGGTGCGCACCGGTGGTCGGATCCGGCTCGAAAAGAGGGAAGTCCACCACCCGCAGGAAGGCATGCTCGGTCAGCCGGGGGGGGGCCAGGCGCCGGATCAGCGCAGTGCGCACGGCATGGAGCGCGGGGGAGGTGATCGCGTCCGCGCCGGCCACGGCGAGGAGGACGTCGCCGGAGACGGCGCCGAGCCGGTCGAGCGTCGTGGCCCCGAAGGCCTTCACCCCCTGCCCTTCCCAATGGTCACCCCGCCGGGCCCAGATCAGCCCGCCCGCCCCGGCCTCCTTCGCGGCGGTCGCCAATGCATCAAAATCCTTCCGGGTGAGCCCAGCCGCGGCGGCGAGGATGCCCCGCAGCCTCCCCCCTTTGGCCACCCCGGCGTGCACGAAGGGGGCGGCATCGGGGGCAACCAAGGACGTGATGTCCCGGATTTCGAAACCGAACCGGAGGTCGGGTTTGTCGATTCCGAAACGCTCCGTGGCCTCACGCCAGGTGAGCGACACGAATGGACGGGCGATCCGGTGCCCGGCCTCCTCCCAGAGTGCCGCCAGCACCGACTCGACGAATTCGAGCACGTCCTCCTGGGTCACGAAGGAGGCTTCGAGATCGATCTGGGTAAACTCGGGTTGTCGATCGGCCCGCAGATCCTCGTCGCGAAAGCAGCGCGCAATCTGAAAGTAGCGGTCGAACCCCGCCACCATGAGCAGCTGTTTGTAGATCTGGGGTGACTGCGGCAGCGCGTAGAACTCCCCAGGGTGCACCCGCGAGGGAACCAGGTAATCCCGGGCGCCCTCCGGCGTCGGCTTGGTGAGGATCGGGGTCTCGATTTCGAGGAAGCCGAGCTCGCTCAGAGTACGCCGGGCCCGCTGCAGCAGGCGGTGCCGCAGGATCAGGTTGGCCTGCAGTTCGGGCCGCCGGAGGTCGAGGATCCGGTACTTCAGCCGGAGCTCTTCGGCGGCGAGCTCCTCGTGCTCCTTGCGGGCGACCGGGATCGCCGGCGTAACAGCGGTCCCCGCAATCTCGAGTCGGTCCACCCGCACTTCGACCTCGCGGGAGGCCATGTCCGGGTCCTTCGCAGCGTTGGGCCGAAGCGCCACCATACCGGACGCGAGCACCACCGTCTCCACGCCGCACGACGCGGCGCGCTGGAGCACCTCGCGCGGGGTATAGGCGGGGTCGAAGCTGAGCTGGACCAGGCCGTGGCGATCGCGCAGGTCGATGAAGACCAACCCGCCGAGATCCCGGCGTCGATGCACCCAGCCCCCGAGCCGGACCTGACGGCCGACATCGGCGCGCGTGAGCCGTCCCCCGGAATGGGTGCGGAGCGAAGTGGCATCCATCGCGCAAACGTAACCGGCGCCCAGAGGGGGATCAAGCAATCATCGAGGGAAAAGGGGGTAAATTGCGGCGTGACTCTCCTCGATATCGAGCCCGCCCAGGCGCTCACCACGATCGCCGCGTGGGTGAAGCAACGCGGCCTTCCCGGCTATCGCACCGGGCAGATCCATCGCCGGCTCTGGCTCGCTCCGGTGGGCGATTGGCGGGAGGCCACCGAGCTTCCCGGCTCCCTCCGGGAGGAACTCACCGCGGCGTTCCCGCTCGAACGGCTGCGCGCCGAGACCATCCAGCAATCCGTCGACGGGACGCGGAAGTACCTCTGGCGGCTCGCGGACGGGGAAGCCATCGAGTCGGTGCTGATTCCCTCCGGACGGCGGCTCACCCTCTGCATCTCCTCGCAGGCCGGATGCGCGCTGGGCTGCAGCTTCTGCGCAACGGGGCGGATGGGGTTCCGGCGAAACCTCGCCGCCGGAGAAATTGTCGGGCAGCTGCGGGAGATCGTCCTCGCGAACCCGGCCGACAAGCCCACCAATGTCGTCTTCATGGGAATGGGCGAACCCCTGCTCAACTGGGAGGCGGTGAGCACCGCACTGACCATCCTTAACGACCCCGCCGGCTTCGCCATCGGGGCACGGCACATCACCGTCTCGACCGTCGGCATTCTGCCGGGAATGGCGGCGTTGGCGGCGCGTCCGGAGCAGTTCCGGCTGGCGATTTCACTCCATGCGCCGGCCCCGGCCCAGCGCCTCCGGCTGATGCCAATCCAGAAGAAATACGGGATGGACGAGGTGCTCAAGGCGGCGCGAGCGTTCCGCAAGCGGATCACCTTCGAGTACGTGCTGATCGCGGGGAAGAACGACGCCGACCCGGATGCCGACAAGCTCGCCAAGCTGGCGCGGGACCTGGGCGCGCATGTGAACCTGCTCCCACTCCACCCGGGCGGGGCCCCGGGACTCACCCCCAGCTCGGGCAATCGGATCCGCGCCTTCGCCGACCGGCTGCGCAACCAGGGGGTGGTGGCGGTGGTGCGGCGGAGCCGCGGCCTGGACATCGATGCCGCCTGCGGGCAGCTGTTCGTGGCCCAGGAGAAAAAGCGCCGCACCCAGACCTCGAAATCACTTGAGGGTCCGACCCTCAAGTATCACATGAAGGACAAGGTTTAGTCGCCGGTGCGCGCCGCCGTCATCGCCCTGCTCCGGTTTACCCTGCGGATCTTCTTCCGGCGGCTGGAGACGGAAGGAATCGAGCGGGTCCCCACCCAGGGGCCGGTGATGTTCGTCCTCAATCACCCGAATTCCCTGGTCGATCCGGTCTTCATCCTCTGCCTCGCCCCCCGGCCGGTCTCGTTCCTGGCCAAGGCGCCGCTGTTCCGGATTCCGGTCGTCGGCTGGCTGGTGCGGGGGGTGGGATCGATTCCGGTGGAGCGCCGCCAGGACCCGGGCGCCGACCTCAGCAAGAATCGCGAGATGTTCGCCCGGGTCCGCGCCCACCTCGGCGCCGGAGGGGCGGTGGCGCTGTTCCCGGAGGGCACCAGCCATAGCGACCCCCGGCTCAAGCCGATGAAGACCGGGGCCGCCCGGATCGCCCTCGGAGTCGATGCTCCCCTGCCCCTCCAGATCCAGCCGGTCGGACTCTTCTACACCGACAAGCAGACCTTTCGCAGTGCCGCGCTGGTCTACTTCGGCGAGCCATTCGCGGTGGCGCCCGCTCCACTCGACTCGGCCGGCGAGCCGCCCCCGGACCAGGTCCACGCGCTCACCGAGCGGATCGGGGCCGCTCTGGGCGGGGTCACCCTTCAGGCCGACGCGTTCGAGGCCCACGATTTCGTGGCCCGCACCGAGCGCATCCTCGCCAGCGAGCGCCGAGAGAGCGACGACGCCCCCCGGCCCGAGCTCGCCGACGAGTTTGCCCTCCGGCGTCGCGTGCTCGCCGGATACAACGCGCTCCGGACCCGGGATCCCGCGCGGCTGGAGCAGATCCGGAGCCGGGTGCGCCGCTACGAGGATCGGCTGCGCGGCGGCGGCGTGGACCCGTGGGACGTCCCCAAGGGAAGGCTTCGCGCCGGCCGGGCGCTCCTGCTCACCGGATTGTTTCTGCTGCGATTCCTTCTGCTGCTTCCGCTGGGGGCTCCCGGCCTCATCCTGCACTACCTGCCCTACCGCCTGGTGGGCCTGCTCTCGCAGCGAGCCGTCGGCAAGTACGACGACGTCCTCGCGACCGCCAAGGCGACGGCGGCGTTCATCGTTTTCCCGCTTACCTGGATCGGGTTCGGGCTGCTCTGCTGGAAATGGGGCGGGCCGCTGGCGGGCATTGTGGCGCTCCTGCTGGCGCCACCCAGCGGATACGCCGCCCTGCGCCTGAGTGAACTGGCCGATCGCGCCCTCGGCGCGCTGCGGGCCCTCGGGCTCTGGGTGATGGGGCGAAGGCGATTCCTCCACCTCCAAGTCGAGCGGCGGGTGCTACGGGAAGACATTCTGGCGATTGCGGCCGAGCTGGGGGTGTGATCAGGGCCTGACCCCGGGGGGCGGTTTGTAGTCCTCGCCCAGGCGCACCGTCACGTCCACCCGACGGAGGGTGTCGATCTGGGTCCGCGCGCGCCCGACGCCGAGAGCCCTGGCCACTCGAGCCGCCGCGGTCGAATCTCCCCGCCGCGCGAGCATCTCGGTGCTTCGCACCGTGTCACCGGTGGTCCCGAAGAACACCACGTCGAATCCCGCCTCGCGGAGCACGCGGGTGGCCACCCGGGCGAGGCCCCGGCGCGTGGTCCCGTTCAGCACTTCGACCACGACGCGGGTCCCCTCCAGGGCCGACGGAGCGGCCTCCGCGCGCAGGGGCGCGGCGCCCCTGCGGTCCAGCAGGGACCAGGCACCGGCACCGACACCGGCCAGCGCGAGGAGAGCTACCGCGAGCGCGGAGACGAGGCGAGGACGTTCCAAAACCGCACGGTCGGCTCGGGGATCGACCAGCCGGATTCGATCAGGTGTTCCATGCGATGGCGGGCCACCGCGTACAGAACGGCGCCCGGATCGGTGGGAAATCGGTGGGCCAGCTCGACGCGTTCCGTGGTGGCGAACCCGCGGCCCGGCTCCAGGAAATCGGCACAGTAGAGCACCCGGCCCACCATGTCCCACTCCGCCAGGCCGAGCGAGTGGTAGCGCACCGCGTCGAGCACCCCCCGGTCGGTCTCGCCTTCGGACTTGGCCCGAGCCGCGCTGGCGGGGCCGTGGCGCAGCTCGACCGGACCCTGCGTGGAGGGGGCGTACCGGGCGAGCTCTTCATGCGAGGCATCCCGCAGGGCGTCATGCAGCCACACCGCCTTGAACCAGCGATGGGTCTCCGAGTCCGGTACGCCCATCTCCCCGCTCCACCGGGCCACCAGCTCGGCCACCCGCTGGATGTGCTGCAAGCGCTCCGGGGTGACCTTGGCCCAGGGAGGAAGTGTCGGACGCAGTTCGGCGGGAATGTTGAACCCCACGACAGGCTCGCTCATCGGTCGGCTCACAATATACACCTCGGTCTCAGTACCCCATCCGCCTCAGCTCGTCGAGCTCTCTGCGCCAGAAGCCGCGTTCGGCACAGCCCGGGTGCGGAACGACCAGGTCGGCATCGTGAATCGTCTGCCGGCCGTATTCGACCAGATCGAGATCGAGGGTTCTCGAAGCCCACCGTTCCCGGCGTACCCGGCCGGCTTCCGCCTCGATGCGGTGGCAGGCGGCCAGGAGCTCGCGCGGAGTGAGCGCCGTATCCAGGGCCACCATCTGGTTCAGGTAAGGCGGCTGGTCGAGCCCGCCGAGCGGTGGGGTTTCCTCGACGGCGGATGCTCCGAGCAGCAGGGTGCCCGGCAGTGCCGCGAGCCGCTGCCGCGCGAGCGCGAGGTGGGCTGACCGGTCGCCGAGGTTGCTGCCGAGCGCAACGTAGGCCCGCGACGCGGTCATCCCTCGACGGCGAAGTGGCGCGCGATGCGACGCAGCTCGCCGGCCACCCGCTCCAGCTCGCCGATCGCCGATTCGAGCTCCGCCTGGCCGCGGGTCGCCTCTCCCGCCTCCCGGGTAAGCGACTCGGTCTGTCCGCGGGCGCGCTGGGCCACCTCGGCGAGCTGGCGGATCTGCCCGGCGAGCCGCCGGCTGGCCGCCTCGTGGGCGGCTTCCGCCGCCGCGATGGCGCGGGTCTCGACGCCGGCCTCGCTGGTGGCCTTCACGATGGCGTCGAGCGCCCGTCCGGTTCCGGCCGACAACTCTCCCACGTCCTCGACCAGCTTTTCTCCGTGCTCCATCTGACCCGCGATTCCCGACACTTCCTGGCTGATGTCGCTGACCAGGCGGCTGGCGTCGGCGCCGGCCTGGGCGCTCTGCATGGCAAGCTGGCGGATTTCCTCCGCCACGACCGCGAAGCCGCGGCCCGACTCCCCGGCGCGGTGGGCCTCGATCGAGGCGTTGAGCGCGATCACGTTGGTGAGCTCGGCGATTTCCTGAATCGAGGCGAGAAAGCTGCGGATCCGGGCGGTGGTCGCGCCGAGGGAGGTCACCGATCGCGAGCTGTCGCCCACGAACGCCCGGATGCGGAGCAGGCGGTCCACCGCCTCCTCAATTCCCTGGCGGTGCTGGGTCGCGGCACTCGCCGCGTCGTCGCTCACTTTGGAGGCGCGCGCGCCGGCCGCCGCGGCGGACTCGGCCAGGCGCCCCAGTTCCGCCGTCGCCTCGAGCCCGGTCCGGGCGAACGCCTCCTGCGTCGACGCCTCCCGCCGCATGTTCTCGGCGGCCAGTTGAAGCGCCAGCGCGGAGGACCGCAGGGAGTTGGCGGCGCGCGCCAGGGCATGGATCTGCTCGCCGATCTTCTCCACCGTTTCGATCAGCGGCCGGCGCAGCTCCGCGATGTGAATCGCGGTCGAAATCTGGCCGGCGATCGCGGACATTGCCGAGCGGTCGCGGGCACGATAATGGAA
>JBGPVQ010000016.1:0-16117 GCA_041491785.1 Gemmatimonadota bacterium
ACCCGGGCCGGAGTGGAGGAGTCCTGGCGCGCCGAGGCGGTGACGCTCACGGAGCGGTTGACCCGGGAACGGGACACCGAACTTGCCCGCCTGCGCTCCGAGTCGGAGCAGCGGCAAGGGCGCGTTCGCGCCCTCTCCCCGGCCGAGACCGAGGCGCTCGCTCGCCGAATGCTGATGCGGGTCGTGGAATCGCCGGATCAGGAATCTCCCTCGTGATCGTGCCCATGGTGAAGGTTCGCCTCCTGGGGCCGTCTCCTCGGCTGACCGAGGTACTTCGCGTGGTGCAGGACGTCGGCATTCTCCATCTCACCCCGCCACCGATCCGGCCGCGTCTCGAAGCCCACGCGCCCGACCGAGCCGAAGCGCGGCGGAAGCCGCAGATCGAGCGCGCCGCGGCGGACTGCGAGGCCGCATACGCCGGGCTCGCCCTCGGCGGGCGGGGCGAGACCGTGCCCAGCGCCTCCGTCCCCCAACTGGCCCGGTGGGCTCGCCTCGCCCGGCGGGCGCGAACAGCCGTCGAAGCGCTTGCCGCGCGGCGGACCGCACTCGAAGAGGAGCAGGCCTTGCTCTCCCGCTATCGAGAGCTCTTCACCGCGCTGGAGAGCCTGCTCACCGCTCGCGCCCTCGTACCCGGCGCTACCGCTTACCATGTCGTCCTGCGCCGAGATCAAGCCGGAAGCGTCCCCCTGCTCCGCACCGCCCTTCACGAAATGCTGGGAGGCGCCTTTGAGCTGTTGACCAAAACGCTCGCCTCCGGCGAGACGGCGGTCCTCCTACTGGTGCCGAAGTCCGACGCACCGAAGGTGGACCGGCTCCTCGCCGAAACCAGGGTGCAGGAGATGCCCGTCCCCCACGGCTATGGCGACTCGATCGAGATTGCGATTCCTCGCATGCGAGAGCGGGCGGCCGCGATCCCCGGAGAACGGGACGCGGTCGCCAAGGAGCTGGGACGGATCGCCCGACGGGACGGACCCGAGCTCCGGCGCGCCCGCGCCGCGTTTCGGGATGAGCTCGCCCGGCTCGCCGCCCTTCCGTTGTCGGGCGCGACCCCGCGGGCGTTCGTGCTCGAGGGGTGGGTGCCCGAGACTGGCGAGCCTCGGCTCCGGAACGCCCTCGCTGCCGCATTCGGTGCCGAGGTCAGCATCGAGCGGGTGAGCCAGGAGCAGTGGCGCGGCGAGGACGTGCCGGTGGTGCTCGCCAACCCCCGGCTCTTCCGGCCCTTCGAGACGATCACCCGAACGCTGCCGCTGCCGAAGTACGGGAGCCTCGATCCCACGCCATACGTTGCGGTGTTCTTCCCGATGTTCTTCGGGTTGATGCTGGGTGACGCGGGCTATGGGTTCGCCGCGGCGTTGCTGGCCCTGGTGCTGCATCGTCGCTCCCGGCCCGACAGCCGCCTGAGGACGATCTCGGAGATGCTCGGCGCGTGCGCTCTCTTCGCGATCGCGTTCGGAATCGCCTTCGGAGAGCTGTTCGGCACCCTGGGCCGCCGGTGGTTCGGCCTTCGCCCGCTCCTATTCGACCGCGAAACGGCGCTGATCCCTTTCCTGGCCCTGGCGGTCGCCCTCGGTGTGATTCATGTCGTCCTCGGCCTCGTGCTCGGCGCTATCAGTCAGCGCCGCGCCCATCCGCGGGCGGCGCTGGGGCGCGGGCTCTCCGCGATCATGGTGCTGCTCATCGTGGTAGCGCTCCTCGCCGCGGTCCGGATTCTGCCGGCGGGATTGCTCACCCCCGCGGCGATCGCGCTGCTCATCGCGTTCCCCATCCTGGTGCTGCTGGAGGGCGTCGTGGGGCCGGTCGAGTTTCTGTCGAACCTCGGACACATTCTGTCCTACGCGCGTATCATGGCCCTCGGCACCGCATCGGTGATGCTTGCCGTGGTGGCCAACCGGCTCGCCGGGTCGATGGGCAGCGTCCTGGTCGGCGCACTCTTCGGCCTGCTGTTCCACCTCGTCAATTTCGGCCTCGGATTGTTCAGTCCGGCAATCCACGCGCTGCGGCTCCACTATGTCGAGTTCTTCGGAACGTTCTACAGTCCCGGCGGCACGCAGTATCAGCCGCTGGGTCACTGGACACCCGACGCGGGGAAACCCGCCTAGACGGAGGTGCAGCAGATGGCCGTTCTCTGGATTCCGCTCAGCGCCGCGCTCGCGATCGGTTTGACGGCGCTGGCCACCTCGTGGGCCCAGTCCCGCATCGGGCCGGCGCTGGCCGCCACGCTCGCCGAGAAGCCCGAGCTCGCCACCACCGCCGTGATTCTGCTGGCGATTCCCGAGACCGTGGTGATTCTCGGCTTCGTGGTGGCCTTGTCGATCCTGTTGCGCGGCGGGACGTGAGGCACCCGTGGCCCTGGACGACTTGCTGACTCGGCTGCGCCGCCAGGCGGAGGATCAGGCCACGGCGCTGGTCGACGCGGGCCGCCACGCGGCGGCGGAGATCGCGGAGCAGGCCGGCGCCGCCGTCGCCGCCGTCCGGGCCGAACGACGGCGGGCGCTGGAAGCCGGGCTCCAGGCGGAGGCCGCGGTGGCCATTGAGGCGGCCCGATCCGACGCGGCGCTGCGCCTGCTCCAGGCTCGCCGTCAATCCATCGACGCGATCCTGGCCCGGCTGGAACGATTGCTCCCCGAGACGGCGGCCGATCCGCGCTACCTCGCCTCCGCCACCGAGGAGTTCGACCGGGCGCTGGACGTGCTGGATGGCCGCCCGGCCGTGGTGAGTGCGTCGACTGCGCTGGCCGAACGCGTCTTGGCGCGGGCATCGGCGAGCGTCGAGATCCGGGCGGATCCGGCGGTCGCCGGCTTCCGGGTTCGGAGTACCGATGGCCGCATCGAAATCGACGCCACCCTGGACGCGCGCCTCCGCCGACTGACCCCCGCCCTCGCGATCGAACTGGCGCGGGCGATGGATGCGCCGCAATGAGCGCCCTTTGGGGGGATGTGAACGCCCGGGCGCGGGGCCTCGGGACCCACCTGCTGTCCCGCGCACGCCTCGCGGGCCTTGCGGAAGCGCCCGACTTGACCGCGTTGGCCACCCGGCTCGCTGACGCGGGGGTGCCTCCCTCCGCCGAGGGTGTTCCCACCCCCGCCGACCTTGAACTGTCGGCCCGCCGCGAGGCTGCTCGTCGACTTCGTCTGCTCGCCCGCTGGTTAGGCGCGCGGACCGGGTTGCTCACCGTGGTGTTCGACGAAGAGGACCGGCGCAGCATCCGCGCCATGCTGCGCGGGGCGGCAGCCGGCATCCCCGCCGGAGCGCGCCTGGCGGGCCTCATCCCGACACCGTCGCTCTCCGAGCGGGCCCTGAAGGAACTCGCCAGCCGGACGAATCCCCGTGAAGTGGCGATGCTTCTCGCGCTTTGGGCCCACCCGTTCGGCGCGTCGCTTCTCGCCGCGACTGACGCCCAGCACCCCGATCTCGCCCGGATGGAGCTGGCGCTGCACCGCACCTTCGCGGCGCGGGCGGTCGGCGGGGCAAGACGGGGCGGGAAGGCCTTGCGGGCCTATGTGGCCGAGACCGTGGATCTCCTCAACGTGGACGCGGCCCTCCTCCTGGCGGGTGGAGAGCACGAGCTGCCGCTCGAGGAGGTCTTCGTCGATGGGGGCACCGCGCTCACCCGGGCGGCTTGGCTCCATGCGGCGTCCGCCCCCGGGCGCACCGAGGCGGCGAGCGTCCTCGCCACAGCGTTGGACCAGACCGGCTTCGAGGACGCCGTCCGACTCGCCGGGCGGGACCCCCATCGCTCCGAGCGGCTGTTGCTGCAACACCGGCTGCGCACCTGGCACCGCCGTGCCCGCCAGGACCCGCTGGGCGCCGCCCCCGTCCTCGAATACGTGCTTCGACTCCGGGCTCAGTTGCTGCAGCTCCGCGCGCTGGTGTGGGCCACTGCGCTGGGCATGCCCCCGGAGTGGCGGGGCGACTGCCTTCTGGAGACATGATGGGATTCGGCGTGCGGGTGCTCTGCTCGCCGGTCGTAGCCACCGGATTCGGGCTCGCCGGCCTCGCATCGGTAGAGGCGGCGGATCCCACCGACGGCGCGCGCAAGCTCCTCCGGTCGCTCGACGAGCCCGGGTTGGGCGTGCTTCTCGTCGAGGATGCCGTTTACGCGGCACTGAGCGAGGCCGATCGCCGGACCCTGGCTCGGCGGCCGCTCCCGATGGTCGTGCCGTTTCCCGGCCCGGAGTGGGCGGTTCAACGGGAGGGCCCCGAGGCGTTCATCGCCGAGTTGCTCCGGCGGGCCATCGGATATCGGGTGAAGCTCTCATGACCGCTGCCCGTCTCATCCGGATCACCGGCTCCCTCGCCGAAGCCGCGCCGATGGCTTCAGTGGGCCTCTACGAATTGGTCCGGGTGGGGCGCCGCGGGCTCCTGGGAGAGGTCATCCGGGTGGTCGGTGAAGTAGCCACACTGCAGATCTACGAGGAGACCGGTGGCCTGGAGACCGGCGAATCGGTGACGCCTACCGGAGGCGCGCTCACCGCGTCGCTGGGCCCGGGCCTGCTGGGATCGATTCTCGACGGGGTGGGTCGCCCGCTCGGACGGCTCGCCGAGCAGAGCGGACGATTCCTTCGCCCGGGCACGTCGGCGGAAACGCTTGATCCGGCACGCCGCTGGGAATTTCGCGCGCTGGTCGAGCCCGGGTGTGAGGTGCACGGGGGCGATTGCCTCGGCGGTGTGCTGGAGCGCGGAGCGGTGGAACACCGCGTCATGGTTCCCCCGGGAGTCGCTGGCCGGGTCGCCAGCATCGCGTCCGGGACCTATACGGTCTCCGACGTCTTCGGAAAGCTCACGGACGGAACTCCGCTCCGGCTGGCGCATGCCTGGCCGGTTCGCACACCCCGGCCCGTGACGGAGCGCCTGCCCGATGACCGGCCCTTCGTCACCGGCCAGCGGGTCCTGGATTTCCTGTTCCCGGCCGCCGACGGCGGCACCGTGGCGGTGCCGGGCGGATTCGGCACCGGCAAGACGATAATCGAGCATTCGCTCGCCAAGTACGCCGACGCCGACATCGTGGTCTACATCGGCTGCGGCGAGCGCGGCAACGAGATGGCCGAAGTGCTCCACGAATTCCCCCTTCTGGTGGACGCGCGCACTGGTCGATCGATCATGGACCGGACCGTGATGGTGGTGAACACCTCCAACATGCCGGTCGTGGCTCGCGAGGCATCGGTCTACCTCGGCGCGACCATCGCCGAGTTCTATCGCGACATGGGCTATCGAGTGGCCCTGCTTGCCGACAGCCTTTCCCGCTGGGCCGAGGCCCTCCGGGAAGTCGCGGCGCGCCTGGCCGAGATGCCGGGAGAGGAGGGCTACCCCACCTATCTCGCCAGCCGTCTGGGACAGTTCTACGAGCGAGCCGGCCGGGTGCGGGCGCTGGGCTCACCCGGGCGGGAAGGCTCGCTGACGATCGTGGCGGCCGTGTCGCCCCCCGGAGGCGACCTCTCCGAGCCGGTCACCCAGGCGACCCTCCGGGTGGCCGGCACCTTGTGGGCGCTCGATGCCGGTCTGGCGCACCAGCGCCAGTTCCCCGCGGTCGATTGGGGGACCAGTTACTCGCTCCATGCAGCTGCGGTGGCGAAGCACTTCGCGGCGGCGGCCGGCTCCGACTGGAGCGAGCTTCGGCGCGAAACGCTCGAGCTGCTCCAGCGCGGGCGCGAGCTTCGTGAGATCGCCGGCTTGGTGGGACCGGAGGCACTGCAGGACGCCGACCGGCTCGTCCTCGAGTCCGCCCGAATCGTACAGGAGTTCGTCCTCGGCCAGAGCGCGTATGATGCGAACGACGCCGCGTCCTCGGTGATCAAGACCCACCGGATGGCGCGGCTCGCCCTCCTGCTCCAGCGCCGCTGTCAGGCCGCTATCGAAGCGGGGGTCCGCTTCGAGCAGCTCGACCTCGATCCGGTGCGCCGCGCGCTCGCCGAGCTGCGCGGCGCGCCGGAGTCCGAGTTGGAAGCCCGCAGCACGGCCGTAGAGGGGCTGCTCGCAGACCTCGGATCGGGGCGTTCGCCATGACGGCGTTGACCCGGAGCTACGCGGGTGCGGCCGGTGCCTCCGGCCCCCTCCTCTTCCTCGATGGAGCCCGGTGCGTCGGTCTCGGGGAATGGGTTACCATCGAGATGCCCGGCACGCCCGCCCGCCGCGGCCAGGTCATCGATGCCAGCGACCGGCTGACCGTCATTCAGGTATTGGAGAGCACCCTCGGATTGGCTCCCGCGCAAACGAGGGTGACGCTCACCGGCGAGGCGGCCAGCGTCGTGGTGGGCCGTGACCTGCTCGGCCGCGTCTTCAACGGCCTGGGCGCCCCGATCGACAGCCTCCCCGCGCCGATTGGCGAGGGGCTCGCCCCGATCGGGGGCGCGCCGATCAATCCGGCGGTCCGGGTCCGGCCCGCCGAGTTCATCGAAACCGGGGTCTCGGCCATCGACGGTCTCAACACGCTGGTGCGCGGCCAGAAGCTGCCGGTCTTCTCGGGGCCGGGCCTTCCCGCGCTCGAGCTCGCCGCGGATATCGTCCAGGGCGCCCGTCCCACCGGGGGAGAGCCGTTCGCGGTGATCTTCGTCGGGATGGGAATCACCGCGCGGGAGACTCGAGGCTTCATCCAGCGGATTCGCGCCGGAGGGGCAATCGAGCGGAGCATCCTCTACCTCAACGAAACCCGTGACCCCGGCATCGAGCGGCTCCTTGCCCCGCGGGTGGCCCTCGCGGAAGCCGAGTTCCTCGCCTTCGAGGCGGGCTATCATGTGCTGGTGGTGCTGGCCGATCTGACCAACTATTGCGACACCCTCCGCGAGCTCGCCACCGCGCGCCAGGAGGTTCCCGGCCGTCGCGGCTATCCGGGCTACATGTACACCGATCTCGCCTCGCTCCTCGAGCGCGCCGGAATCCTGGAGGGTCGACCGGGCTCGGTGACCCAGGTCCCGATTCTCACGATGCCGGATGACGACATCACCCACCCAATCCCGGATCTTACCGGGTATATCACCGAGGGCCAGGTCGTCTTGAGCCGCGACCTCCACCGGCGCGGCGTCTCGCCACCGATCGATGTCCTCCCCTCGCTCTCCCGCCTCATGAATGCCGGCATCGGGCCCGACCGGACGGTTCCGGAGCACCGGAGCTGGGCCAATCAGCTCTACGCCAGTTACGCGCGGGGACGGGAGGCTCGCCTCATGGCCGCAATCGTGGGCGAGGCCGGCCTCGGCGAGGCGGACCGGCGTGCGCTCCGGTTCGCCGATCGGTTCGAAACTGAGTTTCTCCACCAGCAGGGACGGCGCTCGATCGGGGAGACCGTGGAGGCGGGCTGGCGCCTCCTCGAGGAGCTACCCCGAGGCGATCTGGATCGCATCGGCGAAGTGACGTTCGCCCAGCGCCAGCGACAGCGCTCCACGACCCCCCTCCCCCCGCCATGACCAGCGAACGCACGCCCCCGGCGAACCGCCAGAACCTCCTCGCCATCGCGCGGCGCATCGAGCGGGTTTCCCGCGGGTTGGGGCTGCTCCGGCGCAAGCGCGAAGCGCTGGTCGCGGAGTTGTTCAAACTGGCCCGCCCGGCGGCGGCGCTGCGAAGGACCATCGCCGAGCGCGCCGCAGCCGCCTGGCCAGCACTTATCGACGCCCTCAGCGAGGAGGGCTCGACCGGTCTTCGGGCGTTGGCCTGGCCTCTCCGCGAACTCGACGCGGAGATCCGGGCCGGACAGGTGTGGGGCGTGGCTGTCGCCGAAATCCTCGAACGCTCGCCGGTCCGGAGAACCCTGGCCGCCCGGGGAACTCCGCCCGGCGCGGTGTCGGCGGCTCCGCTCCGGGCGGCCGCGGCGTTCGAGGAATTGCTCGACGCGTTGCTGGAGGCGGCAAATCGGGAGGCCCTGCTTCGACGCCTCGGCGAGGCGGTCGCCCGCACCTCCCGGCAAGTCAACATGCTCGAACGCCGCCTCGGACCGTCACTCGCCTCCCAGCATGCCGCCATCCGCCGCACGCTCGACGAGCGGGAGCGGGAGGAACACCTGAGGCTCAGCCGCATGAGCCCCCGAAGTTTCCGCCCCGCCTGACCCGGGGGACGGGATCGGGTCCGGTGGGCTCCGACCCGGATCTACCGTTTGCGCGAGCGAGCCGGGCGGCGGGAGGTCGTGGTGGTGGGTTGGTGACCGGACAGTTCGGCGGCGCGAGTCGCTGCTTCCTCGCTGCCCAGCTGCCGCAGCGCCTCGTACAGCACGATTCCCGCCGCGGTGGCGAGGTTCAAGCTGCGTACCTTGCCGCTCGGCATCGGGATGGTGAAACACTCCTCGGGGTGCTTGTCCAAAATGCGATCCGGCATTCCGTCGATCTCGTTCCCGAACACCAGCACGCTGTTCGCCCGGAACCGCGCCTCGGCCAGGGGCCGGGTCGCCCGCGCCGAGAAGTAGAGACACCGCTCCCGCGCAATGGCCTCGCGGAAGAACCGCCAGCCCGGGTGGACCCAGAGGTCGACCGCGTCCCAATAGTCGAGGCCCGCCCGCCGGACGTCGGCGTCCTCCATCGAGAAGCCCAGCGGCTCAATCAGATGCAGGCTGGTGTCCGTGGCCGCGCAGAGCCGCGCGATGTTACCGGTGTTGGGGGGGATCCGCGGCTCGATCAGGGCGATGTGCAGTGCCATCAGCCTCCCCTGGTGTGCATTTCCCGGCGCGGATCGGCCCGCAGGCCGGCAATTTGATAGAGGGCCCCGCGGCCGGGCACCGTGAGCCGCCGTTCCGCGCCCCGGTCCTCCCGCCGCCGCCACGCCGAGGCGATCAGCCCCGCGATCTCGCCGTCCCCAAGTCCCTGGCGCAGCGGCTCCCTGAGATCCACGCCCCCTTCGGCGTAGAGACACGAGAACCAGGTCCCGTCCGCGGTGATCCTGCTGCGGTCGCACTGGGCGCAGAACGGGGCGGTCACCGAAGCGATGATCCCGAAGGTGGTCCCATCGCGGAGGCGGAAGCGTTCCGCCGGCGCGGCGGGATTCGCGGAATCGACCACCGGATCCACCGGCCCGTAGCGCGCCGAGATGACCTCGAGCAGTTCGCTCCGGCTCACCACCTCGTCCATCGTCCACCGGGTGGCGCCTCCCACGTCCATATACTCGATGTAGCGAAGCTCGAGATCGTGCGCCCGGGCGTACTCCAGCAGGTCGAGTGTTTCGTCGTCGTTGAACCCTCGAATGACCACGCTGTTGAGCTTGATCCGCTCGAACCCCGCCGCTTGTGCCGCGGCAATTCCGGCGAGCACGTCGCCGTGGCGCGCGCTTCGGGCGAAGGCCAGCATCCGCTCGGCCCGGAGAGTGTCGAGGCTCACGGTCACCCGCTTGAGCCCCGCGACGCGGAGGCCGCCGGCGTGGGGCCCGAGCAGAATCCCGTTGGTGGTGAGCGCCAGGTCGTGCAGCCCCTCCCGGTCGGCGAGGAGGCGGACCAGGGTCGGCAGCCCGTGGCGGAGCAGCGGCTCGCCGCCGGTCAGCCGCACCTTGCCGGCCCCCAACCCGAGAAAGATTCCCGCCAGCCGGGCCAATTCCTCGAAAGTGAGGAGCGATTCGCGCGGCAGCCAGACGTAGCTTTCCTCCGGCATGCAATAGCCGCAACGCATGTTGCAGCGGTCGGTCACCGAGAGCCGCAACGACCCGAGCGGCCGGCCGAGCGCATCGTGGAGCTGGGTGCGGGAGCTCACCACGGAGCCATCCCTTCTCGCTCCTCGCTGTTGGCTGCCGCCATCCGGGTCGGATCCACCCACTCCTCAGTTCCGTCGGCGAAGGTCTCCCGCTTCCAGATCGGCACCCGCCGTTTGAGCTCCTCGATCGCGTACCGGCATGCGGCGAACGCCTCGTCCCGGTGGCCCGCGGCCGCCGCGATTCCCACCGCAACGTCCCCGATGCCCAGCGGACCGAGCCGGTGCCGCAGCGCTATCCGGACCGGCCAGCGGGCCTCGGCCTCCCCGACGATCTCCGCGCAAATCGACTCGGCCATCGGCTCATACGCGGTGTATTCCAGGGCGCGCACCGGCCGGCCGCCGTGATGGTCGCGCACCAGCCCGACGAACGATGCGACCCCGCCGCGTTCCGGCGCGCTGACCGCCGCCACCAGCTCCGCGACGCCAATCGGCGCACGGGTCAGGAATCCCATGCTCACCCTCCCGCCAGCGGCGGCAGGATGGCCACCTCATCGCCCCGCGTGACCGCGGCGCTCAACGGCGCCTGCCGCAGATTGACCGCCACCAGCGTCCCCACCCCGATGGTTCGCCCGCCCGGGAACGCACGCACCCGGGAGAGGACCTCACCCACCGTAAGCGGACCTTCGGCCACGACGTCCAAGTGGTCCGCGCCGAGGAGCTCGGCGTAGCGCGCGAAAAGCTGGACGCGAATCGTGAAGGGACCGGGAGGGCCTGCTGCCATGGGATCCGGAGTATGGGCCGGGTGCGCCGCCGCGGCAAGCGCGAAATCTCAACCGTCGTGAAAGGAAACGGCGGGACCGAATCGCGGCCCCGCCGTCGGTCGTCCGTTTTCCGGATCGTTCAGCCCTTGTCGTCCGCCATGTCGTCATCCAAGCCCTCGTGGGGCTCGTCGGCGACCAATGCTCGCAACTCTTTGCTGGGCTTGAACACGGGGACCGGTCTCGCGGCGACTTCAACTGGCTCACCAGTGCGAGGATTCCGGGCCATCCGGGTCTTCCGGCGCCGAATCTTGAACGTCCCGAAGCCCCGGACTTCGATGTTATGCTGCTCCTTGAGCGCCGCCTTGATCGCGTCAAGGAACGCGTCTACCACCCGGGCGCAGTCCTTCTTCGAGATGAGCGGGCCCGAAGTGCGGGCCATCGCAGCGGTTACCTGTTCGACGAGATCGGCCTTGGTCATGCTCCCCCCAATAGGGTCACCGGACGGGCCATCTCCCCGGAGGGAGCGTGTCCACCCAGCCGATAGTAGGAGCTTAACCGTTGTCTGTCAAGGGGTTGCGGGCTTTCAGCGTACTTCCGACCCCATCAGGGACAAGAATTCGTTGAAATGGGGGTAGGCATCGTGCGGTCCTGGAGAGGCTTCGGGATGATATTGCACGGCGAAAACCGGAAGTGCTTTGTGCCGAAGACCTTCCACGGTTCCGTCATTCAAATTGAGGTGGGTCACCTCAAGATCGGGCGCTCCAGGGATACCCTCGACCGACCCTTCCACCGCAAACCCGTGATTCTGAGAGGTGATAAGGACCCTTCCCCCAGCCAACTCGCGCACCGGGTGATTCCCGCCACGATGCCCGTACGGGAGTTTGACGGTGCGCCCCCCGAAGGCCAGCCCCAGGAACTGGTGGCCAAGACAGATGCCGAACGTTGGCAGTCCGCTCGAGGCCAGTTCCCGCACGTTTTCGATCGCATACCCGCATGCCGCGGGGTCTCCCGGACCGTTGGACAAAAACAGCCCATCCGGTTCTAGCGCGCGCACTCGAGCGGCGGTCGTGTCGGCCGGCACCACGGTCACCCGGCAGCCCATGCTGGTGAGCATTCGCACGATGTTTCGTTTCATTCCGAAGTCATAGGCCACGACGTGCACGCCGCCGGTACCCTCAGTCCACGAGGCCTTCACTGAGGCCTTCGATGCCAAGTCCAGCCCAGCCATGGAGGGCGAGGCGAGCAGTTGCTCCGTGAGCGCCGGCGTCGGTGCCTCACCATCCGCGATGACGCCGCGCATCGCGCCCTTCGAGCGGATGTGGCGAGTCAATCGCCTGGTGTCCACTTCCTGGATGACCGGAATGGCGGCGCGGTCGAGCCAGGAGCCGAGATCGCCAGTGGCCCGCCAGCTCGAGGGAGTTCCCGCCAGCTCCCGCACCACGACGCCACTGATCTGGGGCCGTTCCGACTCCATGTCAGCGTCGTTGACGCCATAGTTTCCGATCATCGGCGCCGTCATGACGACGATCTGTCCGAGATAGCTCGGATCGGTGAAGGTCTCCTGATAGCCGCTGAGATTGGTGGTGAAGACCACTTCTCCGAACGAGGGATCGGACGCTCGGCGCACCCTGCCGGGGAACCAGCTGCCGTCCTCCAGCAACACAAAAGCGGGGCGGTCGGTCACCCGATCGCCCCGCGGTGAGCCTGCCGCGTCACGGCTTCTTGGCCGGGGCCGGAGGAGCGGCGGGGCCCGGTGCCGGAGTGGTTTGGAGCGGTACCGCGGGGACCTGTTGCTGCGCGGGAGCCTGTTGCCGCAGCTGCCGCTGTACCGCCGACTCGCCGACGGTTCGGCCCGAGGCAACCATGGAGAGCAGGATCGCGAGAAACATGAAGATCCCGCCGGTCACCCAGCTGGTCTTGTGCAGGATCGTCACGGCTTGACGGCCGCCCATGACGAGATCGGTCGTCCCACCCCCCATGGAAGCGAGGCCCCCGCCCTGGCCGGCTTGGAGCAACACCACCGCCGTGAGCACCAGGCCGTCGAGTATCAGGATGACTAGCAAAAACGTGTAAAGCATTCTGGATCCGTGAGATGCCGACGAGAAAAATAGCCGGGACAGCCCGCTCAGTCAAACCGGATCATCTCACGGAGGGAGCCCGTTCAGACGTCCGTAGAGCAGATGCCGGCCCACCCGTCGGGCGTGAGGCTCGCCCCGCCGACGAGCACGCCCTCGATTTGAGGCTCGGCGAGCAGCGCCGCCACATTCCCCTGGTTCACCGATCCGCCGTAGAGGATCCACGGGTTCGCTGCTCCCAGGGCCGTGAGCGCGGCCCGAATTCCGGCGTGGACCGCTGCGGCGTCGCTCGGCGTGGCGTTGCGGCCGGTGCCGATGGCCCAGACCGGCTCGTATGCCACGACCACTCGGTCGAGTTCGGCGGCGGAAAGCCCCCGGATAGCGGCGGTGAGCTGTCGCCCGACTACCGCGGTGGTTTCCCCGCCCTCGCGTTGCTCCAGGGTTTCTCCAACGCAGAGCACCGCGGCGAGCCCGCCCCCGAGCACCGCCCGTACCTTGCGTGCGGTTTCCTGGTCGGTTTCCCCGAAGACATGACGACGCTCCGAATGCCCGATGAGAGCCGCTGCCGCGCCGGCCGCCTTGGCGAGGGGCACCGAGGTAGCGCCGGTGAAGGCACCCTTGGCCTCCCAATGGACGTCCTGCGCGCCAACCCGGGCATTCGGAAGCCCTTGGACGGCGCTCGCCACCGCCTCGATGCTCACCGCGCTCGGGAAAAACCAGGTATGCCGGTCGGCGGAAGGAACGTAGGTTGCGCGGAAGCGAGCCATGAATTCGCGGGCTTCCCCGGGGCCCACCTGCATCTTCCAGTTGGCGCAGAAGAGCAACCGTTTGGTCTCAGGCATCATCGAGCGCCGCGACGCCCGGCAAAACCTTGCCTTCGAGGAATTCGAGTGCGGCACCACCCCCGGTGGAGACGTGGGTCATTCGATCGGTGAGCCCCGCTTGAGCCACCGCCGCGGCCGAATCTCCCCCGCCGACCACAGTCACCGCGCCCTTGGCCGATGCCTCCGCCATCGCCCGGGCAATCGAACGAGTCCCGGAGTCGAACGGCGGAGTTTCGAACACGCCCATCGGTCCGTTCCAGAGCACCGTGCCGGCCTGCCGGATCCGATCGGAGAATTCCTTGGCGGTGGCGGGGTCGATATCGAACACGGCGAACGCTGCCGGAACCTTGTGCCGCGGAACACTGATGGTGGTGATTCCCTCCCGGAGCTCGGCTGCGATGATACAGCCGACCGGAAGCACCAGCTTGGTGCCGGCCCGGGCGATCAGTGACTTGGCGAGCTCGATTCGGTCCTCTTCCACCAGCGACTTCCCGACCTCGAGCCCCATCGCCTTGAAGAAGGTGCACGCCATCGCGCCCCCGACCAGAATGGCATCCACCTTGGGGAGCAGCGCCTCGATCAGATCGATCTTTCCGCTGACCTTCGCCCCGCCCAGCACCGCCACGAACGGACGCCGGGGAGTGACCAGCGCCTCTCCGAGATACTTGAGCTCCTTCTCCATGAGGAATCCGGATACGGCAGGCTTGAGCAGATGCGCCACACCCTCGGTGCTGGCGTGGGCCCGGTGGGCCGAGCCGAATGCGTCGTTCACGAAGAAGTCGCCCAGCGCGGCGAAGCGACTGGCGAGTCCGGGGTCGTTCGCCTCTTCACCGGGATAGAAGCGGGTGTTCTCCCCCAGCATCGTCCCTCCCCGCGGCATCCGCCTGACCAACGCGGCCGCGGCCTCGCCGGCCGGATCGTCGATGAACCCCACGGGAGCCCCCAGCAGCGTCTCCAGGGGCCGCAGCACCGGTTTGAGCGAGTATTTCGGATCCGGTCCGCCCTTTGGCCGTCCGAAATGGGACAGCAGGACGACGCGCGCCCCTTTGTCCCGGAGGTACTTGATGGTGGGAATCGCGGCGCGGATCCGGGTATCGTCGGTGACCACGCCGTCCTTCACCGGAACGTTGAAGTCAACCCGCACCACCGCACGCTGGCCGTCCAGCCGCGCTGCGTCCAGCGCTGCCAGCGTCCGTTTCATCCGTCCCGGGACCCGAGGTAGCGCAGCAGATCCACGCAGCGAGCCGAATATCCCATTTCGTTATCGTACCAGCTCGAGACATGAACCAGCGTGCCGTCGACGACGATGGTGGACTGGGCGTCCACCGTGCTCGACATCAGGTTGCCGGTGTAATCGATGGAAACGAGGGGCTCGTCGCTTACGTCGAGCACTCCCTTGAGCTCGCCGGCAGCGGCGGCACGGAACGCCGCATTGACGGCGTCGGCCGTAGTGGCTTTCTCCACGATACAGGAAAGGTCCACCAGGGAAACGTCCGCCGTCGGGACCCGGAGGGCGACCCCGTCGATCTTGCCCTTCACTTCGGGGATGACCAGGGCGGTCGCCTTGGCCGCGCCAGTGGTCGTTGGGATGATGGAGAGTGCCGCCGCGCGAGCGCGCCGCAGATCCTTGTGGGGAAGATCGAGAATCTGCTGGTCGTTGGTGTAGGAATGCACGGTGGTCATAAAGCCGCGGACGAAGCCGAACGCCTCCCGCACCACCTTGACCACCGGAACCAGGCAATTGGTGGTGCAGCTCGCGTTGGAGATCACGTGGTGCTTGGCCGGATCGTAGGCGCGGTGGTTGACCCCGTAGACGATCGTGATGTCTTCCTTCTTGGCCGGCGCCGAGATGACGACTTTCCGGGCGCCGGCGGTCAGGTGCTTGGCGGCGCCCTCCCGGTCGGTGAACCGGCCGGTGCATTCCAGAACGAAATCTACGTGCAGGTCCTTCCACGGCAGCGCGGCAGGGTCCTTTTCCGAGAGCACCTTGATCGTTCTCCCGTCGACGTGAATTCCGTCGGGGGCCGGCTCCACCGTTCCCGGAAAACGGCCGTGCACCGAGTCGTACTTGAGCAGATGCGCGAGGGTCTTGGTGTCGGTGAGATCGTTCACCACGATGAAATCGAGATCATGGACACCGGCCGCCGCGGCGGCGCGGAGCACGTTGCGCCCGATCCGTCCGAACCCGTTGATCGCGACCCGCTTGTTCATGCGCGTCTCCCCGGCGTGTACGCTTGCGGCGTGACCAGCGCGGCCGCCGCATCCGCCAGCGGACGCGCAGCGCGCGCGAAGGTAATGGCACCCACCGACTCCACCCCGGCATCGGCAAGTGCCGCGGCCGCTTCCGCGAGCGTCGCGCCGGTGGTGAATACGTCGTCCACCAGTATCGGTCGGGGCGGCACCGGTCCGGAGGCCTTGAAGGCGCCGACCAGGTTCGCTCGTCGCTCTTCAGGGGTCAACACGGTCTGGCTCGCGGTATCGCGCCCGCGGCTGAGCGCATCCTGCGCGACCCGCACGCCCAGCAGCCGCCCGAGCGACTCGGCGAGTGCGGCGCTCTGATTATAACCCCGGCTTCGTTGGCGCGCGGCGCTCAGCGGCACCGGGACCAGCACGGCCGCCGCGTCCGGCTCGACGTGGCGACCCATTGCGGCGGCCATCGGCTCCGAAACTCGCCACCACCCCTCGTACTTGAGCAGGTGGACCGCCCGCCGGGCGCCGCCTTCGAGCCAGACCGCACTGCGAACGCCGGTGAGCTGCGGCGGCCACGAGAGGCAGAGGCGGCATGCGACTTCCGGTGTGAGCGGCTGCCCGCACCGGGCGCAGCAGGGGTGCGGAAGCGGCGCCCAGCGGGCTCGGCAGGG
>JBGPVQ010000017.1:0-15973 GCA_041491785.1 Gemmatimonadota bacterium
AAGATCGAGGGCGCCCCTCCGAAGGAGGGCTCCAGCTTCTGGTCGCGGCTCAAGGAAGCACTCGGGGCATGAGTGGGTGGGCCCTGGATATCGAGACCCGGGCCGGCGTCCGTGACGCGGTGGCGGTTTGGCTGGTGGAGCGGACCGGGCAGACGGTCGAGGAGCGGGCGGACGGAACTCTGATCGGGTTCGCGGCCACGGAAGCCGAAGCCGGCGCGCTGCTCCAGGAGGTGCACTCTCGTTTCGGACCGGACATTCGCGGCGGTTCGCGTTCCCTGCCCGACGTGGACTGGAGCGAACGGTGGCGCGAGGGGCTGGGCCCCCGCGTGGTCGGGCGGCTCACCGTGATGCCGAGTTGGATCGAATTCCGCCCGCCCGACGGGCCCACCGTCGTGATCGATCCCGAGACCGCCTTCGGTACCGGTGAGCACGGATCTACGCGCACCGCGCTCCGCCTGCTGGACCGATACATCCGCCCCGGGGACCGGGTACTCGACCTGGGAAGCGGGAGCGGAATTGTCGCCATCGCGGCGGTGAAGCTCGGCGCCTCGCGTGCGACCGGGGTGGAGGTCGACGCCGAGGTCGAGGCCATCGCCCGGGGCAACGCCGACCGCAACGCGGTGGGCGGGCGGGTGGAGTTCTTCACTGGCGATGCCGCTGTCCTGGCGCCTTTGCTCGGTCCGGTCGAGGTGGTCGTCTCCAATATCCTCTGCTCGGTCAACGCGGCGCTCCTGCCGGCCATTCGGGCCTCCCTCGCCCCCACCGGCTGCGCGATCCTGGCCGGCATGGAGCAATCCGAGCGCGAGGTGTTTCTCCCCGAGTTGGACCGGGCCGGCCTCGTGAGTGTCGACGAGGCCACCGACGACGGGTGGTGGGCCGTCGCCGCGCGGTCGCGCTGACATGCACTCGGTCCTCGCGCCGCCGGGCACGCTGCTGGCCGGCTCGACCGCCGCGCTCGAGGAAGAGGAGCGCCATCACCTGCGGGTCCGCCGCGCAGCGGAGGGGGAGCGGGTGCGCGCGCTCGACGGCTTGGGCGCCGTTGCCGAGGGACGCCTCGTCCGCGGGGAGGCGGGATTCGGCATTGCGGTTGATCGGGTACGCGCGGTGCCGCGGCCGGCCGAATTCATTCTCATCGTGGGCGCGGGGGACAAGGAGCGGTTCGGGTGGCTGGCGGAGAAGGCGGCCGAGCTCGGGGTGACCGACCTCTTGCCGCTCAAGACGGAGCGAACCCGCAGCGTGGCGGCGGGGATTCGTGAGGGGCAGGTACAGGCCCTGCAACGCCGCGCGCGCCAAGCCATCAAGCAATCGGGCGCGGCCTGGGCACCGCGCATCGCGGCGCCGATAGACGTTCGAACCGCTGCGGCGTACGGCGTTTCCGAATACCGCTGGCTGGCCGACGCAACCGGTGATCCGCCGCCGCTGATCCCGCCCGATGTGCCCCTGGTCGTGGTGGTGGGGCCCGAAGGCGGGTTAGCCGCGGCCGAGCGCGAGGTATTCCTGGCGGCGGGATTCCGCCGTGTCCGGCTGGCCCCTGACCTGCTGCGCTACGAGACCGCCGCGCTCGCCGCCGCCGCGGTGGTAGCCAGCCAACGACCCCGGAGATCGCATGAGTGACTGCATATTCTGCCGGATCGTGGCCGGCGAGATTCCCGCAAAAGAAGTCGCGCGGACGCCGGATGCGGTGGCATTCCGGGATCTCAATCCCCAGGCTCCGGTCCATGTGCTCGTGGTGCCGACGAGTCATTGGACCAACGCGGCCGAGACGGACAACGATGCGGGCGAGCGGGTTATCGGGCGCACGGTGCGCCTGGCGGTGCAGGTGGCACGCGAGCTCGGCCTGGCCGAGTCGGGATACCGATTGGTGATGAACACCGGCGCTGACGGCGGGCAATCGGTGGCCCATCTGCACGTGCATCTTCTAGGCGGGCGGCGAATGACGTGGCCGCCCGGATAAGTTCGGCCTCGCATCCTTGCGTCCGCAATTCGAAGCCGCTATGCTGTATTGCTACAATCACTTAGCTCCCGACGGGCCCGAGCGGGGTGATCTCTGGCATGCCGGAAGTCGTCAACAACGACGACCAGAGATTTGAACGTGCGAAAAGCATAAGCGAAAGGAAAGCGCCGCCGTGCGGAATAACAGGCGGCCCTCACGCTGGGGCCGTGAATAAACCACCGACCATGGGCCACCAGGCCCGATGACGGCCCCTGAATCCGGAGCAGCGCGGAACGGGGTGTCGGCGCACCAGAGCGCCGGCACCCCGTTCCCATTCTCGCCCGAGGGGACCGCGCTTGCCCTGGAGGCGCTCGAGTTTGATCGCGTACTCGAGCTCGTGGCCGGGTTCGCCGTCGGCCCGCTTGGCGCCGAGTGCATCCGGGCCCGGCAACCCTCCGTCGATCCCGACCTGGTCCGCGAGTCCCTCGCCCCCGTTGGGGAGCTGCTGGCCCTCTTGGCCCAAGGGGGCGCCGTCGAGGTCGAGGCGGTGCCGCCCCTGGCCGCCGTGCTCGCCCGCCTCCGCCTCGAGGGCAGCGTGCTCGAGGGCCTGGAGCTCCTGGCGGTGCGCCGGACCCTTGGCGCCGCGCGCGCGGCCGCGGCGGAGCTCCAGCGCATTGCCGACGAGGCGCCCCGCATCGCCCGGCTCCGGGTTCCGGTGCCCGAAGCCTCCCTCGCGAAGCGTCTTCAGGAGGCTCTGGATGACACCGGCGACCTGTTGGATACCGCGAGTCCCGCGCTCTTCCGGGCGCGGCGGGAGGTGCATGCCGCCCGCGAGCGCTTGATCAAGCAGCTGGAGAGCGTCCTTCGCGGAGTCGAGGCCGGAGGCGCCTCCAGTGGCGCCTCGGTCACGGTGCGCAACGGCCGATACGTCATTCCGGTCCGGCGGGACTCGCGAGCGCGGCTCGCCGGCATCGTCCACGACGAATCCGCCAGTGCCGGCACCCTCTTCATCGAGCCCTCGGCGGCCATCGAGCTGGGCAACGCGCTTCGCGCCGCGATGACCGAGGCGGAGCGGGAAGCGCTCCGAGTGCTACGCGACCTGACCGATCGGCTCCGGCCCCACGCCGATGCCCTCGCGGCCGCGCACGCGATGTGCGTGGCGCTCGACGATCTCCTCGCCCGCGGCCGCTACGCCCGCTCCGTCGGCGCCGCGGTCCCGGGCATCGCTCCGGTGGGCGGCGCAATCACGCTCCGCACCGCGCGCCATCCCCTGTTGCTGGCGCGGGGCGTCGCGGTGGTCGCGGTAGATCTCGATCTCGGCGCCGGCGAGCGAACCCTCTTGGTGAGCGGGCCCAACACCGGAGGCAAGACCGTCCTGCTCAAGACCATCGGGCTGGCGGCGGCCCTGGTACAGAGCGGCATCGTCCCGCCGGTCGGAACCGGGAGCGCATTGCCGGTGTTCACCCGGATCGCCGCCGACATCGGCGACCATCAGTCCATCACGGCGGATCTCTCCACTTTCAGCGCCCACGTGGCCACCCTCCGACGGGTGCTCGAGGAGGCCGATGCCGCCACGCTCGTCCTGATCGACGAGATCGGCAGCGGCACTGATCCGGCCGAGGGAGGGGCGCTGGCCGCCGCCGCACTCGTAGCCCTCACTCGGAAGGGCGCGCTCACCGTTGCCACCACCCACCTCGGCGCGCTGAAGGCCCTTGCCGCCGAGAGCGAAGGGATCGTCAACGGATCGTTCGAGTTCGACGCCGAGCGCCTCGCGCCGACCTACCGGTTCCAGAAAGGGAGGCCGGGCCGCTCCTACGGCCTCGCCATCGCGCGCCGGCTCGGCATTGGCGCCGAGATTCTGGCCGATGCCGAGGGTCGGGTGTCCGCTGCGGAACGCTCGCTCGACGCGTTGCTCGAAGCGGCCGAAGCGCGCGAGCGCCGGCTCGCGGAGGACCAGGGGGTGTTGCGGGACCGGCTTGCCGATGCGGAGCGGGAAACCGCCCGGCTGGCCCGTCAATCCCAGCTCCAGGACGGCCGGGACGCCGAGCTCCGCAGCCGTGAGCGTGACGCCGAACGCAAGGCCCGGACCGAGGCGCGCCGCTTCCTGCTCGACGCCCGGGCCCAGGTTGAGGAAGCGCTGCGCGTGGCCCAGGCCGCCGGCACCGAGGCGGCGGCGCGCGAGGCGCGCCGCGCGCTGGAGGACGCGATTCACGCCGAGGGAGCGGCGCTCGAGCGGGTGGAAGAGACTGTTCCGGCGGGCGGGGTCCCCCTCACACTGGCGCTGGGACAGCAGGTTCGTCTCGCGACCGGCGGCACCGGAGAGGTGCTGGAGCTTCGCGACGACGGAAAGGCGGTGGTGCTGGCGGGGGCGATGCGGATGGTGGTGGGCGTGGAGACGCTGATGCCGGTGGCGAAGCGGGCCAGGGAGCGAGGCAGTCAGGGGGCCACCGGACACGGACGCTCCGGCTCCCCGGCTGTCCGGAACCCGGACTCCCCGACGGAAATCGACCTGCGGGGCCTCCGGGGTGACGAAGCGGAAGCGGTCACCCTTGCCGCGCTGGACGCCGCCATCCTCGCCGACAACCCCTATCTCCGCATTATCCACGGGATGGGCACGGGCGTCGTGCGCGAAACGGTCCGGCGGGTTCTCGCCGCCGACCGGCGGGTCGCCAAGTTCGACTTTGCCCCGCGCAATCAGGGCGGCACCGGCGTGACCGTCGTGGAGTTCGGGACGTGAGCATGATTCCCGACGAGCTCATCGAGCAGATCCGCGACGGCGCGGACCTGGTCGAGATCATCGGCGAGGTGGTGCCCCTCAAGCGTACCGGCTCGGACTACCGCGGTGCCTGTCCCTTCCACGGCGGCAGCCACCGCAACTTTGCCGTCATCCCGAAGAAGGGGATGTACTACTGCTACGTCTGCCACGAAGCGGGCGACGTCTTCACCTTCCTGATGAAGCGGCAGGGGCTCGACTACCCGACGGCGGTGCGCGAGGTGGCTCGACGAGTCGGGATCACCGTGCCCGACCGGGGGAGCCGCGAGGGCCCCGATCCGCGGGAACCCCTTTTCACCGCGGCATCGGTCGCCGGTGAGTGGTTCGCCGGCCGATTGCGGGATGATCCCGAGGCCGAGACGGCCCGCCGTTACTTGGCCGAGCGCGAGATTCCCGCCGAGGTGGCGGGGGAGCAAGCTCTCGGGTACGCGCCGCGGAGCGGAGCCTTCCTCGATGCGATGCGGCAGCTCGGCATCGAGGAACCGGTGCTGATCGAGGCCGGCCTCCTGGTCAAACGGGAGGACGGGACGGTGGGCCCGCGGTTCCGGGGCCGGCTCCTCTTTCCGATCCGCGACCTCCGCGCCCGAGTGGTCGGATTCGGCGGACGGCTGCTCAGCCCCGGCGAGCCCAAGTATTTGAACTCGCCGGAGAGCCCCATCTTCCACAAGGGCTCGATGCTCTACAACCTCCACCAGGCCAAGCAGGCGATCCGACGCGAAGACGCCGTCATCCTGGTGGAGGGCTACTTCGACGTGCTCCGGTTGCTGCTGGCCGGAATCGACCACGTCGTGGCCCCCCTCGGCACCGCGCTCACCTCCGATCAGGCCGCGCTGCTGCGGCGCTTCGCCCCGCTGATCATCCTGCTCTACGACAGCGATGCGGCCGGCCTCCGGGCCACGTTCCGCGCCGCCGACGAGTGTTTGCGTCACAAAATGCGGGTCAAGGTCGCGACCCTTCCCGAGGGCGAGGATCCCGACACTCTGGTGCGCGGCGGCGGTGCCGCGGCCCTGGCGCCGATCCTCAAGGATGCGGTGGACGTGCTCGACCGGAAGATCCAGCTCCTCGAGCGCAAGGGGTGGTTCGAGGGCCTCGAACACCGGCGGGACGCGCTCGACCGGCTGCTGCCCACGGCGCGCGCCGCGGCCGACCAGATCGCCCGCGACCTCTACCTCGGCCGGATCGCCGAGCGGACCGGAGTGTCCCGCGCGGTACTCGACCAGGAGCTCGCGGCCCACCCGGAGCCGCTTCCCGCCTCGGGGCCCGCGGGTCGCGACTCCCGCGCGCCCGCCGCCGCTCCGCGGAGCCCCGAACCCGGCGCCCGTCGGAGCCGCCCGGGTGCGCGGATCGAGGCGCAGCTGCTGGAAACCATGATTGCCTCGCCCGACTGGCGGGCCCGCGCCGCCGCGGAAGTTCCCCCGACCCACCTCGAGGTTCCGGCCTTCCGCGCGATCTTCGAAGCGCTCGCCGCGCTCCCCCTCGGCGCGGCCGCGAGTGCCGCGCTGGAGGGTCTTGAGTCCCGCGCGCAGGAGGCCTGGGAGCGGCTCGCGGCGACCGCCGCGGAGCAAGTGGCGGCGGGCATCGACCTCGACGCCGAGTACACCGGCGCGGCGGAATACCTGAGGCAGCGCGAGGCCACCGGCGCGCTGCCGCCCTCGTCCGATATGACCGCGCGACGCAGCGGACTCCAGGCCCTCCCGGTCGAGGCGCGGCAGCGCCTCTCGTTCCGAAAAGAAGCCGAAAAGGCACGGCGCCGTTCCACCGAGCGGCCCGGCCCTGATCACTCCCAGCATCCCTGAGGCGTCATGCACCCCGATTTGGAAAAGTTGCTTGATCTGCAAGCGAAGGACCTCATCCTCCTCGCCACCGACCTTCGCTTGAAGGCGCTCGCAGAGGAAATCGCCGCGCTCGATGCGGCCCTGGAGCGCGCCCGCGCCGATCTCGACGCGGCCCGGCGCCGCTTCGCGGACAGCACCCTCAAGCGCACCGATCTCGAGACGATCATCGAGACCCAGCGCGCCAACCAGGAAAAGCGTCGCGCCCGGATCGAGCAGGTCAAGACCGCTCGCGAAGTCCAGGCGCTGATGACCGAGTTGGACCTCGCGCGGCAGGTCCTTGCCAAGCAGGAGAGTGACTGGGTCAAAGCGGCCGAGACCACCCAGCAGCAGGAAGCCGCCGTGCAAGAGGCCGAGGAGCGGCTCGCCGCGCTCTCGGGCGATCAGGGCGGCGAACGTGCCCGCCTCGACGAGGTACAGGACGTGCTCCAGACCGAACGGGAAATCCACCGCCGAGAGAGGGACGCCAGCGCCGCCGCGGTCGAGCGGAGCCTGCTCACCCGGTACGATCGTTTGTGGAACTCGCGGTCGACCACGGTGGTGGTCGCCCTGCGGGGTGACGCCTGCGGCGCCTGCCACACCGCGATCCCGCGCAACCGTCGCAGTCAAATCCGTGCGGGGACCCACATCGAAGCGTGCGAGGCCTGCGGGGTCATCCTCTACCCCGCCAACGGCGAGGCGTGACCCTCCCGCTCCCCCGGTGGGTGCTGGAGCCGGCGCCCGAACCAGGCCACGCCCGGGCTCTGGCGCGCGAGCTCGACGTCCCGGAGCCGCTCGCGGCGTTGCTGATCCAGCGCGGCCTGGCGGACGCCCCCTTGGCGCGGGCCTTTCTCCGGCCGGTGTTGGAGGATCTGGGCGATCCCCTGACCCTGGCCGGCCTCCGCCAGGCGGTGGCGGCGATCGCCGGCGCGGTGGCCCGGGGCGAAACCATCCTGGTCCATGGTGACTACGACGTCGACGGCCAGTGCGCCGCGGCGATGCTCACCCGTGCCCTCCGGTTGGCCGGGGCGCGCACGGAAGCGTTCGTCCCTCATCGCCTGCGCGACGGCTACGATTTCGGCGCCGCCGGCCTCCGGTACGCGGAGAGTATCGGCGCCCGGCTCATCCTCACCTGCGATTGCGGCATCACCGCGGTGGAAACCGTCCGCGCCGCCGAGGCGGCCGGGATTCGCGTGGTGGTCACCGATCACCACCTTCCCGGACCGGAGCTTCCTCCGGCCACCGCCGTCGTGGATCCCCAGCGCGCCGACGACGAATCCGGTCTTGGGGCGCTCTGCGGCACCGGCATCGCGTTCAAGCTGGTCCAGGCGCTGGTGCCGGTGCTCGGCCTTCCCGCCTCCTTGCCGATGCACCTGCTCGATTACGTCGCGCTCGCCACGGTGGCCGACGTCGTGCCGCTGATCGGCGAGAACCGCATCCTGGTTCGGCACGGCCTCCGCCTGCTCAAGGACACCCGCTGGCCCGGCCTGCGTGCGCTCATGGAGACCAGCGGTCTGGGCAAGGGCGAGCTCCGGGCCGGCCAGGTCGGGTTCATGCTGGCGCCGCGCCTCAATGCCGCGGGGCGGATCGGCGAGGCGGCCGACGGGCTCCGCCTTCTCCTCACCGACGACCCCGCGGAGGCGGCGGCGCTCGCGCAGCGCCTCGATCGCCTGAACGGCGAGCGCCAGTCCCTGGACCAGCGCATCCTCGACGAGGCGATCGCCCAGGTCGAATCGGCCGGAGGTCTTGAGCGGCGCGCCGGCATCGTCCTCGGCTCCGAGGGATGGCACCCGGGCGTGGTGGGCATCGTCGCTTCACGCGTGGTGGAACGCTACGGGCGGCCCGCCTTCCTGGTGGGCTTCGAGGGCGAAGTCGCCAAGGGCTCGGGGCGGAGCATCGCCCGCTTCGACCTGCACGCCGCGCTCGGTGCCTGTGGCGATCTGCTCGAGCGATTCGGGGGCCACCGGATGGCCGCCGGCGTGACGTTGCGCCGGGATCGGTTCGACGCCTTCCGCGAGCGGTTCGAGCGGGTCGCCGCCGAACGGCTCGGGCTGGACCAACTGGGCCCCGAGCAGCGCGTGGATCTCGAGATTCGGCTGGCCGACGCGAGCGAAGATCTCGAGCGGCTGGTCCGGCACCTGGAGCCGTGCGGGATGGGGAATCCGGCGCCGGTCTTCGGCGTCCGCGGCGTGGCATTCACCGGCCGCCAGCGGGTTGGAACCAATCACCTCCGGGGCGCGCTACGGAGCGCCGAGGGCTCGCTTTCCGCAATCGGGTTTCAGCTGGCGGACCGGGTCCCCATGCTCGAGGAGGGGCTGGTGGACGCCGCGTTCCGCATCGAGCAAAACGAATTCCGCGGGCAGACCTCGCTGCAGGCCCGCCTGCTTTCCCTCACGCCGCACCGCTCCGGGAACGGTGGCGGCGGTGTCGGGTGACTCGGATCATCTCCGGCGAGTTCGCTCGTCGGCGACTCGTGCTACCCCGCGACCCCCGGGTGCGGCCCACCGCCGATCGGGTGCGTGAGGCCTGGATGAGCATTCTGGGAAGTCGCCTGGCGGACGCGAGGGTGCTCGATCTGTTCGCCGGCTCGGGGGCGCTCGGACTGGAAGCACTTTCACGGGGCGCCGCGCACGCTTCCTTTGTTGAGGTAGGCGCCGCCTCGCTCGCCGCCATTCGGGGCAACATCGCCAGGTTGGGGGTCGCGGACCGCGCCACGGTCGTCCGGGGTGACGCCATGCGGTTCATCGACCGGCTCGACGCCGGGGCGTTCGACCTGGCGCTCGCCGATCCGCCCTACTCGATCCCGTTCGCGGAGCGGCTGGTCGCCGCGTTCCGGACCCGCCCCTTTGCGGCGTTGCTCGCCGTCGAGCACTCCGCCGAGGTGGACCCCGGTGGGGACGACACCCGGCGCTACGGCGACATCGCCCTTACCTTCTGTTACGCGCCATGACCCGCATTGCCCTTTACCCCGGTTCGTTCGATCCGCCTACCCGCGGACACGAGGATCTCATCCGCCGGAGCCTTCAGCTTGCCGACCGGGTCGTCGTCGCGGTCGCGGTGAACTCGGCCAAGCAGGCGCTCTTCTCGGCGCCCGAGCGCGTGGAGATGCTCCGCCACTCGGTGGGCGACGATTCCCGGATCGGCCTCGACTCGTTTGAGGGTCTGGCGGCCGACTACGCCCGGAAGATTGGCGCGTCGGTGCTGGTGCGCGGACTCCGCGCCGCCGGGGACTTCGAGTACGAATTCCAGATGGCGTTGATGAACCGGCAGCTCAATCCCGGGCTGGAGACGGTGTTCCTGGTACCGGCCCAGGGGCTCTCGTACATCAGCTCGAGCCTGGTGCGCGAAGTGTCCCGCTACGGCGGAGACGTCGCGGCGCTGGTGCACCCCGCGGTGGCGGAGGCGCTGCGCCGCCGTTTCGCGCCATGAAGAGCCGCGAGCTCCTGGAGCGGGCGCGGGGGGTGCCTACCCGGACGCTGCTCGCCGGCGGCGATTCGGCCCGCCTCTCGGCCGCCGCCGCCCGTCTGACCGAGGCGGGGATCGAGGGGATCACGGTCATCGGCGACGGTGGGGTGTCCCCGAACGGGCACCCGCAGCTCGAGGCGGTTGCCCGGCTCCTCCGGACTCGGGAGCCGGATCGGGTGCGGGATGGGATCCACGCCCTGGACCTCGCCGTCGATCCGCTCCGGTTTGCCCTCGGCCTTGCCGCATTGGGCAATGCCGATGCAGTAGTGGCCGGCCCCGGGGTTACGGCACCGGCCCTGGCCGACGCCGCGCGCTGGGCCCTGGGCCCGCCGCGGGACGGTGCCGCGGTTCGGTCGGTCTCGTGGCTCCATTTGGACAACGGCCGCCTGGTGGCCTTCGCCGATTGCTCCCTGGCCGACGAGCTGCCCCCGCTGGAACGGGCCCGCATCGCGCGGGCGGCGGCCGAGGCGCACACCCGTGTCGCGGCGGAGATTCCCAGCATCGCCTTTCTGACGGGCCCGCCCGGCCGCAACGGCGACGTTGCGCTGGAGGCGGCGGTCGCCGGACTTCGGACGATCGCGCCGGCGCTGACCGCCCGGGCGGCCCCTGGCGGAGAGTTTCCCGTCAGCGCGAACGTTCTCATATTTCCTGGGGGCACCGCGGCACATCTGGCCATCCGGTCCAGTCGGGCAATGGCGGGTGCCCGACTGCTGGGGCCGCTCCTGCTGGGGCTGTCGGGAACGGTGGCGGGCGTGGCGGATGATGCGGACGTGGAGGAGGTAGTCGGCACGGCCGCGGCGGTCGTGCTGGCGGCGGGACCGGCCGGGACCTGAGGGAGGGAACGCATGGGGTTCACCAAGACCGTCAACGGAGCCGGTGTGGCGATCGTCAAGATCGACGGCCAGCTCATCGTCGGCAATCGGCAGGAGCTCAAGACGCTGGTCCAGGACGGGCTCGATCGGGGCGAACGCAAGTTTCTGATCGACTGCGCCGCCACCGGGTACATCGATTCGTCGGGTCTCGGCGCGCTCGTCACCCTCGCCAAGAAGGTGCGAGAGCTCGGTGGTGAGCTTCGGATCGCGGGCCTGAACGAGGATCTCCAGGCCCTCTTCGAGCTCACCAAGCTCGACACCCTATTCCATGTCTCGCCCTCCGCGGAGGAAGCGCTCGCGGGATTTTGAAATGGACGATGGCGTCGCCGCTCCCCTGCGTCTGTGTGTGCGCCAAGCCGAAGGCATCGTCAGTCTCGGGGTGCCGGCCGATCTCCGCTGCGTGGAGGAGGCGGTGGAGCTCATGGCGCGGCACTGTTTTTCCGGCCGGGCCCCGAGCCATAGGACCAGCTTCCGATTCCGCGTGCTCCTCGCAGAGGCCCTGACCAACAGCATTCTCTTCGGCGTAGGCGGCGACCCCGCGCGCATGGTGCGGGTCGCGGCCGAGCTCTCCGGCGAAGCCATCCGACTCGAGGTCACCGATGACGGCCCCGGCTTTAACCCGCAGGAGATCTCCGATCCGACCACCCGGGAGGCGGTTACCCGGCCAATCGGTCGAGGCCTCTTCCTCATCCGCAGTCTGGCCGACCGCGTCGAATTCAACGACCAGGGGAACACGATCTGGATGACGCTGCCGCGCTCCTGAAGCGGCTGCACCCCGTCCTCGAGGCTCTCGACGGCGTGCCGGGCGTGTGCCTCCGGCTCTGGCGCGCCGAGGGAGAAACCCTCCGCATCATCCACGGGGAGGATCCGGGGTGGCAGCCGCGCGTGCCGTCGGCCTCGGGTCTCGCGTCCACCCCCGGCGGCCCGGCGTGTTTCATGCCCCTCGGGGGTGGAGCCGATCTCTGGATCGAAACGCCGGCGGGCGGCAGCGGCGCTCCGCTCCAGGCGCTGCTCGGCGTATTCCTGCGCACCGATCGGCAGCTGGCGCGCCTCTCCGAGGATCTGGCCACCCGATACGAGGAGATCGACCTCCTCTACACCATCAGCGAGATCCTCGGCCACACCGTGCGCCTCGATGCGGCGGCGCTGACCATCGTGCGCGCGGTGAGCGAGGTCGTGGGTGCTCGCCGGGCGTCGATTGTCGTCTACGATCCGGCCAGCGGCCGGCTTCGCACCGTCGCGGCCCAGGGGTTCGAGCCCGCGCTCGCCGGCCTGATCGCGGTAGACGATCCCGGGTCGGTTGCCGCGCGAGTGTTCCGTGAGGCCCGGCCCCTGATCGGCGGCGCGCCGCCGGGGAGCGCGACGCCGGCCGATGGGCGCGGCTACCGCGGAGGGGCCTTCATGAGCGTCCCGATCTGCTATCAGCCGCAGAACGGGGCGTCGCGCTGCGTCGGGGTGATCAATTTGACCGACAAGATCGACGGCGACCGGTTCTCCGCATCCGAGCAGAAGCTGGTGGCCGCTATCGCCAATCAGATCGGAGCGGCGATCGAGATCGCCCGCCTGGTGGAGCGCGAGCGGGAGCAGCAGCGGGTGCACGATGAGCTCGAACTGGCCCACCACCTGCAGGCTTCCCTTCTTCCGGCCCCAACGGTCCTCCAGGGCGACGCGGAGGCGGCGGTGCGCTGCATTCCGGCCGAGGCGGTGGGTGGCGACTTCTACACCTTCACGCGCCTCGGCCTCGGCCTGGTCGGAGTGATGGTGGGCGATGTCTCCTCGCATGGCTTTGCCGCGGCGCTGGTCATGGCCGCGGTCCTGGCCGCCGCGGGCATCCATGCGTCGAGCGCGGAAACGCCCGACCTGACCCTCAGCGCCCTCCGGGACAGTCTCGCCGAAAAGCTCAACTCGTCCGACACCTACCTCACCGTCCTGTACGCCATTCTGGATCCGATCGCGGGCCGGCTGACCTGGGCCAGTGCGGGTCATCCGCACGCCTTTCGAATTCCCGGCGCCGGTGCACCGGAGCGACTGGAGGCCACCGCGCCTCCGCTGGGCTTGGCCGGTGCGGCGGAAATCGGGCGGCGTTCGGTGGCCTGGGAAAAGGCGAGCGATCTCCTCTGCCTCTGGACCGATGGTCTGGTGGATGCGCAGAATTCCGAGGGGGAGCGCTTCGGTGAAGCGCGGCTGCTGGCGGCGCTGGAGGCCCGGCGGACCTATCCGGCGGAGCGGATCGTCTCCGAGGTCATCGCGGAGGCCGATGGGTTCGCTCCCCACCCGGCGGACGATCGTACGCTCCTCGTGCTCCGGCTCTAGGCCGTGCGCCCCAAAAAGCGCTTCGGCCAGCACTTTCTCAACCATCGCGCCGTCCTCGAGCGCATCATCGACGCGTTGGCGCCGGCGCCGGGAGACTTCGTCATCGAGATCGGTCCGGGGCAGGGAACCCTGACCGCGGCGCTCGCGGCTCGGGGGGCGCGGATCGCGGCGATCGAGAAAGACCGCGACCTGGTTCCCCAGCTCCGGGAACGGTTTCCCGACGTGCGCGTCATCCAGGGTGATGCGCTGGAGCTCGACTGGCGCCAGGCGGCGGGGCTCGGTCCGGGAGAACCCATCCTGGTCGTCGGCAACATCCCGTACAACATCACCAGCCCGCTGCTCGATCGCGCCCTGGAGCCGCCCCGCCCTCGCCGCATCGTCTTCCTGGTGCAGAAAGAAGTCGCCGAGCGACTGACCGCCGCTCCCGGCAGCAAGGCGTATGGTGCCCTGAGTGTGGGGGTGCAGTCCGTGGCCGCGGCTGAAAAGCTGTTCCTGGTTCCCGCCGGCGCGTTCCATCCCCGTCCGGCGGTGGACTCGGCCGTGGTGCGTCTCATCCCGCTCGGGCTCCCGGCCGTCGATGACGCGCGGGTCAGGTCCTTCCGCCAGCTGGTCGTCGGACTCTTCGGATTCCGCCGGAAACAATTGGGGCGGGGGCTCCGGGAACTCACCGGGTGGCCTCCCGATCGGGTGGCTGGAGTGTTGCGGGCCTCGGGGCTCGATCCTGCGGCTCGACCGGAAACGCTGTTGCCCCGGGCATTCGCCGGCCTGCTCGCCCGGCTCATTGACGAGGGGTGGCGACCGGGCTAGCTTTGTGAAAACTTTCACATAGCCTGTGCGCAAGATCGCCGAATCCACCGTCCGACGTCTCTCGCTCTACCTGCGCTTCCTGGAGGAATTCGAGGAGCAGGGGGCGAGCACCGTGAGCTCCGAGGCCCTGGCGGCCCGGGGGGGCACGACGTCCGCTCAGGTGCGAAAGGACCTCTCGTTCTTCGGCTCCTTCGGGAAGCGCGGCCTCGGCTATCGGGTGCCGGCGCTCAAGACCCGCCTGCAGGAGATCCTCGGCCTCGGCCGCCGCTACCGCGTCGTGGTGGTCGGGGCGGGAAAGATCGGGAGCGCGCTGGTGCAGTACGGCGGCTTCCGCGACCGCGGCTTCGATCTGGTGGCCATTTACGATTGCGACCCGAAGAAGATCGGGCGGCAGTGGGATGGGCTCACCGTGCGGGACGTCAGCCATTTGGAGAAGGATCTCCGGCAGGAACGCGCGGACATCGCCGCCGTGGTCACCCCGGCCGACGCGGCGCAATCGGTGGCCGACCGGCTGGTCGCCTGCGGAGTCCAGGCGATTCTCAATTTCGCCCCGGCGCAGCTGCAGGTCCCGGAATCGGTCACGGTGAAGACCGTGAATCTGGTGCTGGAGCTCGAGGCGCTCTCGTACATCCTGGCGAATCGGTAGGGAGCCAGAGAAGGAAGGGGCCAGAAGCTGGGAAGCCAGAAAATTACTCCGGGTTCCTCGCTCCCAAGCATCCTGGCTCCTCGTTAGCTTCCCCCATGCCCCCGATCCAAATCACCTCCGAGATCGGCGCCCTCGAGGCGGTGCTGGTGCACACGCCCGGTCTCGAGCTCGAGGCGGTGACGCCGGGCAATCGCGAAGACTACCTCTACGACGATTTGATCGGGCTCGAAGTCTCCGCGCGGGAGCATGCGCGGCTGCGGGCGGTGCTCCGGCGATTCGCGACGGTGCACGAGATCGGCGATCTGCTGACCGAGGTCCTCGCCCGGCCGGAGGCGCGCGAGTATCTGATCGGCCGCACCATGGACGTGATTCCCTCGGAGCCGCTGGCCCAGCAGCTGGCCGAGCTGGCGCCCCGCGCCATCGTGAAGATGGTGATCGAAGGCACCGAGGAGGAGCCGGGCCCGATCGCGAGCGCGCTCAACGAGACCGGCTTCGTGCTCCCACCGCTTCCCAACCTCTTCTTCCCGCGTGATGTCGGCCTGGTGATCGGGAGTCACGCGGTAGTCGGATCGATGCGTTACGGGATCCGGTGGACCGAGGAGCTGCTCATCAAGACGCTCTTCGCCTTCCATCCGCTGTTGGAAAACGCCGGGATCCTGTACGACGGCTCCGAGGAGCGGCGGAGTAACTACACCCTGGAAGGCGGGGACGTACACATCCTGCGCGACGACTTGCTGCTGGTCGGATTCAGCGAGCGCTCCTCGCCGGGTGCGCTCGACCAGCTGTCCGACAGCGCGTTCGTGAAGGCCGGGGTGCGGGACGTGATCGTGGTGGTCATGCCCAACAACCCCACGGCGATCCATCTCGACATGCTCTTCACCCACATCGATCGCGAGCTGTGCGTGGTGTATCCTCCCGCCTTCCTGGGCCCGGAACGCCTGACCATCCTGCACCGGCGCAAAGGGGAAACCGGCGTTCGGGAACAGCCCGACCTGTTCACCGCGCTCGCCCAGGTGGCCCTGCCGCTCGAGCCGGTGCTCGCGGGGGGAACTCGGCGGCTTTCGCAGGAGCGGGAGCAGTGGGCCTCGGGGTGCAATTTCCTCGCAGTGGCGCCCGGTGTGATCGTGAGTTACGCCCGGAATGAAGCCACCCTGCAGCAGCTCCAGCAGGCCGGATTCCGCATCATGCCGAGCGCTGATTTCCTCGCGTCCGGGGAGATTCCCACCGAACGCACCGTAATCACGATCGAGGGCGGCGAGCTGGTTCGCGGGGGCGGGGGGCCCCGTTGCATGACGATGCCGATCCGGCGGCGCGAGGCGTGACCGGAGGGCTCGCCGCGCACCCCGCGTCCAC
>JBGPVQ010000018.1:0-15683 GCA_041491785.1 Gemmatimonadota bacterium
CCCAGATCGCGACCCGATGACGGTGTTCTGGAGCAAGTGGTGATCGGGCGGCTGGGGCTGTTCCGCGCGCTGCTGGCGCTCTCCCGGCTCTACGGCGGGACCCACGTGGGGATGCGCGGTGTCACGGTGACCCCGCTGACCGGGAGCGTCCGGATCGCGCGCTCCGACGGGCCGCTGCTGATCGAGGCGGACGGGCAGAGCTTCACCGCGGTCGGGGAGCTGACCGTGGAGGTCCTGCCCGGCGGGCTCGGCCTGCTCAACTAGCGGCCGGCTTCCTCCACTCGGTGCTGGAACACCGCCTTGGCCTGGGCCAGCCGGCCGAGTACCTCCGCCTTCTCCGCCTCGGTGTTCCAGCCGCGGTGGGCCCCCGCCGCCGCTTCGAGTCGCTCGATCCAGCGGACGAAGTAGCGCGCGTCTTCGACCGATCGCACCGGCTTGCCGGCGACGGTCACGTAGATCGGGCTGGTCGTTGCCCAGGGATAGAGGTCGAGCACCGGATGGGTACCCCTGGAAGACCAGGCCCTCAGAGTGAACCAGCCGCTCCGGGTGACGGGCAGCGGGATGGTGGCTTCGGCGCGGGTGCCGCCCGCGGTGAGCGGGATGGGCACCAGCACGACGCCGTTCGCAACGATCTCCAGCCGCTCCACCGGCACGATGGAGCGGAGCGAGACCCGAGCCACCAGCTGGTGCACACCGGCGGGCAGAGAGAGCTCGTCTCCGACGTCGCGCCCGTTGATCGTGAAGGAGAGCAGCGGTCCGTTGGTGGCGAAGGTCCGGCCCGCCTTGAGGGCGGCAAGCCAGGCGCGATAGTCGAGCCGGAGCCCGGAGCGCACGAACACCCGGTTCATGCCCACCGGTCCGTGCAGCGAGGCGAAGTTCGCCATCGCGTCGGTGCCGGCGCCGGCCGGAATGCGAAACCCTGAATTCAGGAGCTTGTACCACACCTCGGCGGTGGCGCGGTGGTCGGCAAAGCCCCCGATCTCCATGTAATCCACCTTGCCCAGCGCCACGTCCACCGGGAGCGCGTGGGTGAGCGGCGCCGGATTCGCGGGGTCCGGCACCTCCTCGTACTCATGCACGTACCCCGAGACTCCGCCCTGCGCGCGCGCGAGGTCGAAAATGGTGGAGTTGTCGGGGAAGAGGCTCGCGGCGGCGGTATTGGTGTAACCGGCGTAGTTCGGCAGGATGAAGTTGCCGGTGAGGCCGAGGTGGGCGGAGTGCCCCCAGTAGGAGGTGTGGTATTCCTCGTCGTGCTTGATCACCGTCGTCGCGGTGGAAACCGGGTCGGGCGTGGCGCGGAAGAGCGCCACGTCGGGGATGCGCTGCTCCTTGTTGACGATCAGGTCTTCGACCACATGCAGATCCTCCGCCTCCGCCTGGAAGCGCAGGTGGGCCGAATCGTTGCGGTAGGCGCCCCCGTAGTTCATGTGCACGTGCAGGTCCCCGCTCCACCAGCCGTGGGCGGGAAGGTCGATGAGACGCTCGAGGCGGAAGCGCTGGCTTTGGGCGCGGCCCGCGGTGACGGTCACTTTGCGGACCAGCCTGGCGTACTCCAGGCCCTTGGTCACCTCGATCGTGTACTCCCCCGCCGGCAGCATCAGCGTCGCGTTGCCGCTGGCATGGAAGTAGGTGAACTCGAAGGTTCGCTCCTTCCGATCGAACCCGTCATCCGCGTGGCGCCAGGCGTCGGTGGGCGCCCAGCCCCTCCCGTCGGGGCCGGTGACGGAGGCCCGGGCCGACGTGAACCGCCCTGCGGCATCCTGGAGCTCAAGGCGGAGTTCCCCCATAGGGTGCAGGGGCCGGCGCAGGGCGGCGCGCACGGTCTCGACCGCCCCACCCGGTACCGTGACCAGGCGCAGCGAGGTGTTGCCGCTCTCATTGCTGACGAACGCGATCCGCCGCCCGTCCGGCGCCCAGCGCGGCGCGGTGTGGTCGCACTCGCAGTAGGTGAGCTCGAATGGATCGCCGCCCTCGCTGGTGGTGAGCCAGAGCTGATTCCGCTGCCGGCCGAGGTAGGAGCTGTAGACCACCCGTTTGCCGTCGCGGGACCAGTCGGGATGCGGCTTCCAGGTGGTCTCTTCGTTGCGGATCTCCCGCATCGGCGCGCCGGCCCTGGCCTCCATGCGCCAGAGTCCGCCCGACCCCCAGACGTGGCCCCGATTGGAGACCAGGATCAGCTCCTTCCCGTCGGGCGACCAGGCGGGAGAGAGGTAATGGTCGAAGACGCTGTAGTAGTAGCGCGGGAGCTTGCTGTCGTTGTCGGTGGTGATCCGCTCGGTGTCTCCGGCGGCCGCGCCATGCGCTACCGGCAGCAGGTACACATGCCAGCGGCCCGCATAGGCGGTGGAGACGAACGCGATGCGGGATCCGTCGGGCGACCAGCGCGGATCGAGGTTCACCGCACCATTCGCGACTAGGTCTCGAGCGGTGCCGGTTTCCAGATCGAGCAGCCGCAGCACCAGGGCATCGTCCCGATAGGAGGTGAACACGACGTAGCGCCCGTCGGGGGACCAATCCGGCTGGTAGTCGTATCCCGGCCCGTCGGTAAGCTGCTTCGCCTCCACGGTGCCGATCCGCTGGCGCCACAGCGTACCCTGCATCGAATAGACGAGCTCTTTCCCGTCCGGCGACCAGGCGACCGAGCTGGGACCGCTGGTGGCCTGGGGGAGGTACATCTCGCGGTAGTAGTAGTGGTGGGGAACCTGGATCTGCTTCAAGACCGGCTCTCGCTGGGCGGCCAATCCGCCGGGCACCACCCCGCCGAGAACCGGGAGAAGAAGCAGCGCCCGCCCACGACGCCCCGGGCGCCTCAATCGAATTCGGTGAGGCATTGATCCAGGATCTCCAGCGCGATGGCCACGTCGCCTTCGTCCACCACCAGCGGCGGGGCGAGGCGGAGGGCGTTGCTGCCGGCGGCGAGGACCAGGAGCCCCTTGGCGAAGGCCATCTGCTCGAGCCGATGGACCAGGTCGCCCGCGGGCGCGCGGGTGGCTCGGTCCGCCACGAATTCGACGCCCTGCATCAGGCCGATGCCGCGCACCTCTCCGATGCAGGCGTGCTTGCCGGCCAGCGCCTTGAGCCCGGCGGCGAGCTGGTCGCCCCGGGCGCGGGCGTTGGCGATGAGCTCGCGCTGCACGATGTCGAGGGTGGCGAGGGCGGCGGCGCAGCAGACCGGGTTGCCGCCGAAGGTGCTGCCGTGGGCGCCGTTCTCCCAGGTGCTGATCGACTCCCGGGCCACGATGGCGCCGATCGGCATGCCGGAGCCCAGGCCCTTCGAGGTCACCAGGATATCGGGTTCGACCCCCTCGTGCTCGCAGGCCCACATCTTCCCGGTCCGTCCGATGCCGCACTGGACTTCGTCCGCCACCATGAGAATGCCGTGCTTGTCGCAGAGCTCGCGAATGGCGGCGAGCCAGCCTTGGGGCGGGAGCACGTAGCCGCCCTCGCCCTGGATCGGCTCGACGAAGATCGCGGCCACGTCCCGGGGATCGAGGTGCCGGGTAAAGAGATCGCGCTCGATGGCCGAGACGCAGAAGAGCTGGCAGGAGGGAAAGGTCTTTCCGAATTCGCAACGGTAGCAGTAGCCGTAGGCCACGTGGTGCACGTCGGGCAGGAACGGCCCGAATCCGCCGTGCTGGCGGGCCTTGCTGGAGGTGAGCGACAGGGCGCCGTAGGAGCGGCCGTGAAAGGCGCCCTTGAACGCGACGAACGCGGTGCGCCGGGTGGCATGCCGGGCCAGCTTCATCGCCCCCTCCACCGCCTCGGTGCCGGAATTGCTGAGAAAGACCCGCTTGGGGCTCGAGCCCGGCGCGATCTTCGCGAGCCGCTCGCAGAGCGCCGCCATTCCTTCATAGTAGAAATCGCCGCCGCAGATGTGGAGGAAGCGGTCGGCGGCATCCTTGATGGCTTTGACCACCTCGGGGTGGCTGTACCCGGTGGAGCAAACCGCGATGCCCGCCATGAAGTCGAGGAAGCGGTTGCCGTCCACGTCCTCGACCATCGCCCCCTCCCCCCGCGCCACGACGAGCGGATACTCCTTGATGTAGCAGGGCGCGGTGACCGCCTGGTCGCGGGCGATGATCGCCTTGGCCTTGGGGCCGGGAGGCGCCGTGATGATCCGCGGATAAGACTTGGGCGTCATGCGACCTCCTGGAGGGCAGTGCGCAGGCGGGCGACGATTTCGTCGATTTCCGCCTCGGTGATGATGAACGGTGGGGCGAGGACCACGAGGTCCCCATTGATCCCGTCGGCGTGACCGGTGTTCGGCCAGACCATCAGTCCGGCGCGTTCCGCCGCCGCGGTGAACCGCTCGGCGAAGCGCCGCTCCCGGGGAAACGGCGCGCGGCTTTCGACATCGGCCACGAACTCGATTCCGGCGAGCAGTCCGCGGCCTCGGACGTCGCCCACGTGCGACAGGCCGCGCAGCGCCTCCAGCTTCCGGTGCAGTACCCGGCCCATCGCCGCCGAGCGCGCGATGAGATCGTGGCCCCGGAGGTAGCGAATCGCGGCGACGCCGGCGGCGCACATCATCGGGGTGTGCGAAAAGGTCTGGGCGTGGAGCAGCGCCTTCGATCCGCCCGCCAGCACGTCGACGATCCGGCGCGGCGCCGCCACCATGGCCAGCGGCGCGTACCCACCGCTCATCCCCTTCCCCATGACCTGGATGTCCGGGACGGCGGCGTAGGGCTCCAGGGCCGACCAGGTACCGGTGCGCCCGGCGCCCACCAGGATTTCATCCGCGATCCACAGCACCTCGTGGCGATCGCAGATGTCGCGGATGGTGCGCCAGTAATCGTCCCGCGGCACCGCCGCCCCGGTCGAAGAGCCGCCCACCGGCTCCGCGATGAACGCCGCCACCCGGTGGGGGCCAATGCGGACCAGCTCCTCCTCGAGCGCCCGGCCGCTGCACCGGGCACAGGCGGCATCGTGGCCTCGACAGGGGCAGCGATAGGCGTAGGGCGCCGGCACCCGGGGCATCTCGATGAGCCAGGGCCGAAAGTAGCGCTTGTAGTGCTCCCGCGCGCCGGCGGAAAGGGCGAGCATCGTATTCCCGTGATAGCCCGGCGTCAGGGTCACCACGACGTCCTTTTCCGGCCGGCCGAGCTCCACCCAGTACTGCCGGGCCAGCTTGAGCGCCGCCTCGATGGCGTCGGAGCCGCTGGAAAGGAAGTAGAAGTGCTGGAGGTCGGGCGGGGAAAGCGCCGCCAACTCGTCCGCGAGCGCCTCCGCGGCCTCGTTGGTGAAGCTCATCCCGCTTACGTACGCCACCCGCCGAATTTGCTCGGCCACCGCCTCCACCACCTCGGGCACGCCATGCCCCAGACAGGCGACGTACGCCCCGCCGCAGCCGTCGAGGTAGCGGCGGCCGCTTTGGTCGACCAGCCAGCACCCCTCCCCCCGCACGATGAGGGGATACTCACGGGCCAGGTTCCGATAGAGGACGTGCGTGTCGGGATAACGGTGGGGCATGGAGGAAAGTTACCTTCCAGGCAGCCCTATGCGCCCCTCCCTTCCCTTCCTTCTCCTGGGCCTCGCGTCCGGGGCCGCCGCGCAGGGGCCGGCCCTCGAGCGCGACGTCGCGGTCCCGATGCGGGACGGGGTCGCGCTCCGCGCGGTCGTTCTGCGGCCTCCGGGGGCCGGCCCCTTCCCCGTCCTGGTGCACCGCACACCGTACGGCAAGGACCGCTCCTTCGAGAACCAGACGATTCACCAGAAGGCGGTGGCCCGAGGGTACGCCGTGGTGGTACAGGATGTCCGGGGCCGATACACCTCCGAGGGCAGCTTCGATCCCTACCGTCAGGAGGGGAAGGACGGGTACGACACCATCGAGTGGGCGGCGGCCCAATCCTGGTCGAACGGCCAGGTGGGCACCCTCGGGCTGTCCTATCCGGGTGCGGTGCAGTGGCTGGCGGCGGTCGAGTCGCCCCCGCACCTCCGGGCAATGGTTCCGGCCATGACCTACGCCTCCCCCTTCAACTTCTTCTACTCGGGCGGCGTATTCGACCTCTCCTGGCCGGCCTGGATCTGGAACAACATCTCGGCCGACGCGCGGATACGCGCTCATCTCGACGGCCCGAAGACTGGGCAGGAGGCGTCCGCGGCGTGGCGGGAGCTGGGGCCCCAGGTGGTGTCCCGCCTCCCGCTCCAGGACCAGCACGAGCTGCGGGACGTGGCTCCCTGGTACTTCGAGTGGATGAGCCATCCCCCGGGTGACCGCTGGTGGCAGTGGGCGGCATTGGAAGGAAAGTTCGGCCGGGTGCACGCGGCGGTCCTCAATTTGAGCGGCTGGCACGACGAGGCCTACGGCCCGGACGGCGCGTTCAACAACTTCCTCGGCATGCTGAGCGCGCTCGGCAACGAGTCGGTGCCCCGGCCCCGGGTGATCGTGGGCCCCTGGGTTCACGGAATTGCCGGAATCAACGACCGCTCGGCTGGGGCCAAGAGCGGCGAGCGGGTGTTCGGCGAAGGCGCGGGGATCGACTACGACGAGCAGATCCTGCGCTGGATGGACCGCTGGGTGCGAGGGATCGACAACGGCGCCGAGCGGGACCCGGCGGTGTCGGTGTACGTGATGGGCGAAGGACGCTGGCTCACCGGCGACGGCTGGCCCCTCCCGGGAACCACCTGGCGCCCGCTCTACCTGGCCCGCGGTGCGGCGGACGCGCGCGGCCAACTCACCGAGCAGCCACCCCGCTCCCCGGGCATGACGCAATTTGCTTCCGACCCCGCCGCTCCGGTTTCGGATCAGTACTTCGGCCATTCCGGGGCCCATGACTACCGCGCCCTGGCCGAGCGGAAGGACGTGGCGGTCTTCGAGACGGCGCCGCTCGCCGAAGATCTCCGGGTGGTGGGGCCCATCGCGGCGGAGATCTTTCTTTCGGTGGATGCCACCGACACCGATCTCTGGGCACACGTCGAGGACGTGGAGCCCGACGGCACCGCCTGGAATCTCATGAGCCCGGGCCTCAATGTGCTCCGAGCCAGTTATCGCGACGGGGGCCCGGAGCGCAAGCTGCTCGAGCCGGGGCGAACCTACCGGCTCCGGATGGACCACCTGTTCACCGGCAATCTCTTCCGAAAGGGGCACCGTATCCGCCTCGTCCTGACCACCGCGTTCATGCCCAACTTCAGCCGGAACCTCCACACCGGCGAGCTGGAGATCACCTCGTCTGCGATGCGGACCGCGACCATTACCATCCACCATGGGGCGGATACCCCGTCGCGCCTTACCCTCCCGGTGGTCCCATGAGCGCGCGATTCGTCGAGTCCGGCATCCTCGCGCTGCTCCTGATCGTCGGGACGAGCTGCACCCGGCACGAGCCGGCGGATATCGTGCTCCGCCACGGCGTGGTCTATCCCTTCGCGGTGGACTCCGCCCGGGCGGAGGCGGTGGCGCTGAAGAACGGGCGCATCGTGTACGTGGGCGACGACCGCGGTGCCGGCCGCTGGGTCGGCTCGCAGACCGCGGTGATCGAGCTCGAGGGGCGCATGGTGCTGCCCGGGTTCCACGACACCCACATGCACCCGCGCGGCGGCATCGGCCTGGCGGAGTGCACCCTCGACGAGCTGCGCACCAGCCAGGCAATTGTCGATTCGGTGCGCCGGTACGCCGAGGCGCATCCCGATCTCCCCTGGGTCCGCGGCAGGGGGTGGCAGCTCCCGGTCTTCCCGGACGCCAATCCCCGGAAGGAGTGGCTCGACGCCATCGTGCCCGATCGGCCGGTGTACCTGGTCGCGGCGGACGGCCACTCGACCTGGGTCAACTCGAAGGCGCTGCACCTCGCCGGAATCACCCGGGACACCAAGGACCCGGTCAACGGGCGGATCGAACGGGACCCCCGGACCGGTGAGCCCTCGGGTACCCTGCGGGAAAGTGCGCAGAGCCTGGTGGGAATCCACCTCCCGGCGTACACCCAGGAGGAAACTCGCGCCGGGTTGCGGCGGGCCCTCAACCTGGCCAACCGGTACGGCATCACCTCGCTGCACGAGGCCGATGCGTATCCCGATCTCCTCGAAGCGTACGCCGCGCTCGACAGCACCGGCGAGCTCACCGCGCGGGTGGTGGCCGCGATCCACGTTGATCCGACGGCGGGCCCGGCGCAGGTCGACTCGCTCCGGGCGCTCCGGGGGCGATTCACCGGTCCCCGGTACTTCGCGCCCCGCGCGGCCAAGATCTTCGTCGACGGCGTCATCGAGGCCAAGACGGCCGCCCTGCTCGCGCCCTATCGGGACGGCAGCGGCCGCCAGGGCGAGCCCAACCTCTCCCCCAGGGCGTTGGACAGCCTGGTGGCCGCGCTCGACGTTGCCGGGTTCCAGGTGCACGTCCACGCCATCGGCGATCGCGCGGTGCGCATGGCGCTCGACGCGTTCGAGTTCGCCCGCCGGCACAACGGCCCCCGCGACGCCCGGCCGATCGTGGCGCACCTGGAGCTCATCGACTCGACCGATATTCCCCGCTTCGCTGCGCTCGGCGTGATACCCAGTTTTCAGCCCCTGTGGGCCTACGCCGACGATTACATCACGCTCCTCACCGAGCCGGTGCTGGGCCCGGAGCGGTCCCGCTGGCTTTACCCGATTGGCTCGGTGGCGCGGAGCGGAGCCCACCTGGCCGCGGGGAGCGACTGGTCGGTTTCCTCGATGGATCCCCTCGAAGCCATCCAGGTCGCGGTGACCCGGCGCGCTCCGACCGCGGGCCCGGGCGCGGCGTGGCTCCCCCAGGAAACGGTGAGCCTCGCTACGATCCTGCGCGCCTACACCGCCGGCGGGGCCTACGCCGCGGGCGACGAGGCCAGCAACGGGACGCTCGAAGTGGGCAAGGCGGCGGACCTGATCGTGGTGAACCGTGACCTCTATCACCTGGCGCCGGCCGAGATCCACACCGCCCGCGTCCTGCTCACGCTGCTCGATGGCCGGATCGTGTTCCGCGACCCCGTGCTGCGACGGAGCGGTGGGAGTCTTGCCCAGCGCGGTCGGAGTCCCTAGTCTAGGTGTCGATGCGTCTTGCCCACCGCGCCGGCCAGTTTCTCCTGGTGTCCCTGCTCGCCCTGGTGACGGCGGTGGGGGCCCAGAAACCCAAGCCCCCCAAGCCGCCGCCCATCATGCGGGGCCGCGTGCAGGACACTCTCGGCGCCCCGCTCGAGGGGGCCCAGGTGGAAATCCTCGGATTGGGCCGTTCGATCAGTACCTCCGCGACCGGTGGGTACCGCATCGAAGAAATCCGCCCCGGGAGGTACTGGGTGGTGGTCCGAAGGATCGGCTATGCACCCCTTCGGGCCGCGCTCAGCTTCGACCCCGGCGCCAACCGGGAAATCATCTTCCAACTCGAGCCGCTCCCGCAAGTCCTCCCGGAGGTGGAGGTTCGCGCCGAGGACGCGCGCTGGCAGCGGCGCTACCAGGAATTCTCTTGGCGATCGAAGACCTCGTTCGGACATTTTCTTACCCGCGACGACATCGAGCGACAGCACCCGAGCTATTTGAGCGACGTCCTCCGACGGTACCTCCCCACGGCGAGCTTCCAGAGTTTCTTCACCCCCTCCTACGACGAGCCCTCGGGCCTCATGGCAACGATCGGCTACCCCCGCGTGGGAGGGCCCAGCGAGCCCGGCTGCGCGCCTGCGGTGTCCATCAATGGGGGGCGACCGTTCGGTGGATGGGCGGTGAATGACTTTCGTCCCGAAGAGGTGGAAGCGGTGGAGGTGTACCGGAATGCGTTCCAGGTGCCGCTGCAATTCGCCGATTGGGGCGCCCGATGTGGTCTCGTGGTCGTATGGCTTCGCTGAGTGAACCGGAGGTTCCCGTGTCTGAGAGCATTTCCCGCCGCGCACTGCTTGCCCGCGGCCTTTCCCTGGCGGCCGGCGGCGCGGCGTTCCCATTCCTCCTTCGCGCCGCCGCCGCAGGCCCGGCGATGCTGGTCTACAAGGATCCTGGCTGCGGCTGCTGCGAAAAGTGGGTCTGGCTGATGACCGCCGCGGGGTTCGAGGTCTCGGTCCGCGACACCACCGACACCATGTCGATCAAGAAGCGCTACAAGGTGCCCGGCGCCCTCGCCTCCTGCCACACCGCGCTGGTGGGTGGCTACGTCATCGAAGGACACGTTCCCGCCGACCTCATTCGGAAGCTGCTCCGCGGCAAGCCCGCCGTGCTGGGGCTCACGGTGCCGGGGATGGTGACGGGATCTCCGGGCATGGAGGGAGCAACCAAGGAAGCGTACGACGTTCTCACGTTCAATGCGGCTGGGAAAACGACGGTGTACGCCCGGAGATGATCACCGCCAGCGGGTGAGAATTTCCTCCCGTCGGAATCGCCGGACGTTCCGCCGGAACAGACCCAGCGCCGCAACCCCCACGACCAGCGCGCCGGCCAGCCCCACCAGCGGGCTGGCCATGGCCGGCCGCCCCAGCACCACCACCAGCACGAGGCCCACCGGCACGACCACCAGGCCGGTGTACTGGGTGGCCGACGGCACATCGGTGAACCGCGCCGAGACCCGGAGCCCGACCAGCGCGGCCGCGACGGCCATCGCAGGCGCGAGGAGGACCAGGCCGACGACGTTTCCGGCGGTGGGTGCGATGAGCGTGCCGACCCGCCACCAGGAGCCGACCGCGCCCGCAAGCGCACCGAGCAGCGCCGCAGCCCAGGTGACCAGGAGTGCCGGCGCGACCGCGGCGAAGAGCTTGGCAAGCAGAAGGTCTCGGTCGGTGAGCGGTGTGGCGAGAATCGGCTCCAGGGTCCGCTGCTCCTTTTCGCGAACCAGCGCCAGGGCCGCGGCGCTGCTCGCCAGGATCACCGGAATCAGCAGGTAGAAGACCCCGAACTCACGCAGCAGCAGGCGGGCGAGCCGTTCCTCCATGGTGGCCCCGTGCAGGGTGGGATCGTTACTGACGGTCTCGATGATGAGCCGCGTCGCGGCGTCGTGCGCCGCCCGGGCCGGATCGGCAAAGACCGGGAGCAGGACGAGCAGCAGAAACGGCAGGAGAATGGCGACACCGGGCAGCGCCAGGTACACCGGCCAGATCTGTTTATTGGAGCGGAGGTCCCGGGTTTCCTTCCGGAAGAAGAGGAGGAGCACTTCGCGGGTCACGCCGGCTCCTCCCGCACCGCGCGGAGGTAGATCTCCTCGAGCGAAGGGACCACCGGCCGAGCCTCCAGCACCTCGCCGCCCAGCCGCACGACCTCCCGGATCACTCCCGGTGTGTTCCGCTCCAGATCATCGAGCGACAGCCACAGCGTCCCGCCGGCGGCTCGGCACTCCCGCACGGCGGGAAACCCTCGGAGGGCCGCCGCCAGGGGTTCCGCTTCCGCCGCCAGGCGCACCTCCAGCCTCGGTCGTTCCCCGGTGAGGTCGGTCAGCCGCCCGAATGCCAGCATCCGGCGCCGGAGGATACCCACCAGATCGGCGAGTTGCTGGGCTTCGGCCAGGTTGTGGGTGCACAGGAGGATGGTGCGCCCCTCGCGGCGAAGGGTGGCGATGAGGTCGCGCACATCCCGCGCCGCCGCCGGATCGAGTCCGGAGGTCGGCTCGTCGAGGAAAATCACCTCGGGCTCGTGCAGGACCGCGCGGATCAGGGCCAGCCGCTGCTTCATGCCCTTGGACCAGGTGCCAAACGGCTGGTCCCGCACCTCCCACAGCTCGAGCCGGCGCAGCCAATGCTCGATCCTGCTGCGCAGCGGCGCGGGTGCGATGCCGTACAGCCGCCCGAACAACTCCAGGTTCTCGCGTCCGCCGGTCTTGTCGTAGAATCCGGGCGCCTCGGTGAGCAGCCCCGCGCGGGCCCGGAGGGCGGCGCCGGTCCGGTCATCCGCCGGCAGGGAGACGCCCGCCACTTCGCCGCCTCCCGAAGAAGGCGGCAGAAGTCCGAGGAGCATCCGGACGGTGGTGGTCTTGCCCGCGCCATTGGGTCCAAGGAGGGCGCAGAGCGCGCCCGCGGGCACCTGGAACGAGAGCGCCTCGACGGCGGGACGGCCGTCGAAGCTGCGCGAGAGGTCCTTCGCGGCGATCACATGCCGTCACCCGGAATCGGCGCGAGCTTCTTTGCGGCGACCTGGCGGTTGAACGCCGCCAGATCGCCGTCGATGACCCTGGCGAGCTCCGCGAGCCGCTGGTCGAGCTCCGCCGAGAGCTCCTTGAAGGCGCCGAACGAAGCATCGGTGGGTTTGGACTCCCCGCTCTCGACGCTGCGGCGGAGGGCCGCCATCCGGTTGGTCAGTTTGATCGGGAAATTCAGCAGATCCTGTCCTGAGCGAGTGCGCGTCTGGTAGAGTTCCTCCTCGACCGCGCTGAGTTTCTGCTTGAGGGCGCCGCCTTGGGAGGCGAGCGCCGGGCTCTGCGCCACCCGATCATCCACCGCGTCCCGGAGGCGCCGAATCCGCGCCACCGCCCCGTTGCCGGCGTTCTCTTTCTCCTGGATCTGCCGCGCCAGCGCGAACTGCGCCTGCAAGTCGGCATCGGTGACCCGCTTGAGACGGGGATCTCTCCTTACTTCAAACCGCTCGGTCAGGATCTTGCCGCCGGTCGTGAGCCGCACCTGATACTGTCCCGGCGGAACGGTGGGCCCCGCTCCGGCGAATGCTCCCCAGAAGATCTGGCAGTCGAACGTGACGGAGCCGGGATAGCGAAGATCCCACGAGTAGCTGTTGAGCCCCGCCTCCCGCGGCGGGATGCGCTGGCGGAATGGGCGCACATCGCATCCCATCTGCTTCAATCGGAGCGAGTCGGCCCGGACCTTCAGGGTGTCCGGCGGCGCGCCCAGGTAGCTCCGGATGCTCTTTCCCTGGCCGTCGAGGATCTCGATGGTCAGGCTGTCGGCCGCCTTCTTGAGGAGATAGTCGAACCGCGCGCCGGACAGGGGCCGCACCGCGGGGGTGACCGGAAAGAGGTGGACATCCGCAGCAGCCGCCTCGGGGCTCAGCCCCCGGATGGCGCTGAGGCCTTCCAGGAGCCACATCGAGCGCCCGTGGGTGGCGACGACAAGATCCTTGTCCTCGACCACCAGATCCGGCACCTGCACGTCGGGGAGGTTGAGCGAGAGCGACTGCCAGTGATCGCCGTCGTCCCACGAGGCGTACACGCCGTGCTCGGTACCGGCGTACAGCAGCCCCTTCCGCTTGGGATCCTCGCGAACCGCGTGGACATAGGCATCGGTGCGGATGCCGGAGACGACCTTTTGCCAGGTCTTCCCGCAATCGTGGGTGCGGAACAGGTAGGGCGCCCGGTCGTCGAGCTGATACCGCTTGGCCGCGAGGTAGGCGGTGCAGACGTCGAAGCGCCCCGCTTCGATCAGTGAAATGCGGCTGAATTCCGGAAGGTCCTTCGGAGTGATGGCCGCCCAGGTCTTCCCGCCGTCCCGGGAGATGTTGGCGAGCCCGTCGTCGGAGCCGGTCCAGATGGTGTTGAGCTCCTGGTAGGAGGGCGCAACGGTGAAGATGGTGGCATAGACCTCCGGACCGTTCATGTCGTGGGTGATCGGACCGCCGCTCATGCCGAGGGTCTTGGGATCGGCCCGGGTCAGGTCGGGGCTGATCCGCTCCCAGGACTGCCCGTCGCTGGTGCTCTTCCAGAGGTGCTGGGAGGAGGCGAACAGCACATTCGGATCGACCGGCGAAAAGACGATCGGGTAGGTCCACTGCCAGCGCTCGGGAAGCGCGCTCGAAGGCTCGCCGGAAAAGAAGCGCGGGTAGACCTGGACGTCGCGGCCCTCACCATTGCTGCGGTCGTAGCGAGTGAGCAGGGCGCCCTGGCTCCCGGCGAAGAATATGTTGGGATTGCGTGGATCGGGGGCGATGTATCCGCTCTCGCCGCCGCCTACGTCGTAGAAAAAATCCCCGGGGGAGTCGAACAGGCCGGTCAAGTTGTCCCAGCCCGAGCTGGCCACGCAGAAGGTGCTGTTGTCCTGCTGGGCCCCGCAGACGTGATAGGGGAATTCCTTGGTGGTGGCCACGTGATACGCTTGCGCGGTCGGATAGTTGAGCGAGGACCAGGAGCGCCCGCCGTTGGTGGTGACCGTCCCGCCGCCGTCGTTGGAGTTGATCATGCGCTGGGGGTCGGCGGGGTCGATCCAGAGATCGTGGTTGTCGCCGTGGGGAGCGGGAACATTGTTGAAGGTGATCCCGCCGTCATCGGACCGGTACATATCGGTGTTGAGCACGTACACCCGGTCCTTGTCTTTCGGGTCGGCATAAATGCGTGAGTAATAGAAGGCGCGTTGCCGGATCTTCCGGTCGGCGTTGGTGCGCTTCCAGCTGGCGCCGCCGTCGTCGGACCGGAAGACGCCGCCGTCGTCGTTCTCCACCACCGCCCATACCCGCCCCGGCGCCGCGGGCGAGGCGGCCACGCCGATCTTCCCGATGATCCCCTTGGGCATCCCCGGGTTCCGGGTCAGCTCGGTCCAGGTGTCTCCGCCGTCAATGGACTTGAACAGGCCGCTCCCCGCCCCGCCGCTCGACATCGTCCAGGGCGTGCGGTAGGCCTGCCAGAGGGCCGCGTACAGGATGTTGCCGTTGTTCCGGTCGATGGTGAGGTCCACCGCCGCGGTCGAATCGTTCCGGAAGAGCACCCGCTCCCAGAATTTGCCGCCGTCCTTCGACCGGTACACCCCCCGCTCCGCGCTGGGCCCGTACGGCTTCCCGAACGCCGCGACATAGACGAGATCGGGATTGACCCGGTCCACCCGGATCCGCGCGATGGCCTGAACTTTCTCGAGGCCGGTGGGCTTCCAGGTCTTCCCGGCGTCGGTGCTCTTGTAGAGCCCGTCGCCTTGCATGATGTTGCCGCGAAATTCGGTCTCTCCCATCCCGATGTACACCACATCCGGATTCGACTCGCTCACCCCCACCGCGCCCACCGAGGAGCTCTTGACTTGCCCGTCGGTGACCGGACGCCACGAGACCCCCCCGTCGGTGGTCTTCCAGAGCCCGCCGCCGACGGCGCCGAAGTAATACTCGTTCGGCCGACTCGGAATTCCGCTGGCCGCGATCGATCGGCCGCCGCGGTTGGGGCCGATGTTCCGCCAGGTGAGCCCCTTGAACAGGGAGGCGTCATAGGCCTGGGCGGTTAGGACCGAGCCGGGAAGGAGACTAAGCGCCAGCATCGGCGCGACATGGCGAAAACGCATCGGATCCTCAAAGTGGGGGGCGACCTGTCGCAACCTACCGATGAATCCACGCCCCCGTCTAGACTTGCCGCGCGGCCCGCCGACCGCGAATCTTGGCCGCATGTTCATCGGCCACTTTGCGGTCGGCTTCGCGTCCAAGCGGTGGGCGCCCCGCACCTCGCTGGGCCTCCTCCTGGCCGCGCCGCTCCTCCTGGACCTCCTCTGGCCGCTTTTCTCGCTCGTCGGCCTGCAGCGCTTCCGGATCGTCCCCTCGAGCAACCCCTTCACCCGCCTGACGTTCGACTCGTACCCCTGGTCGCACAGCCTGCTGATGGCGCTGGTGTGGGGAGCGCTGCTGGCGGTGCTCTATCGCCGGGGTGGCGGAGAGGCCCGCGTCGCAGGGATCCTGGCCCTCGGCGTGGTGAGTCATTGGGTGCTCGACTGGGTGACCCACGTGGGAGACATGCCGCTGTGGCCCGGCGGGCCGCGGGTCGGCCTGGCCCTCTGGAATTCCGTCCCTGCGACCATCGCCGTGGAGTCGGTGATGCTGGTCGCGGGAGCGTGGCTTTACTTCGGGTCGACCCGTGCCAGGGA
>JBGPVQ010000019.1:0-15484 GCA_041491785.1 Gemmatimonadota bacterium
CTCGGGTTCTATGCGGCATCCGCGCTCTGGCTGCTGTGCATCCCGCGGCGCTGGTATCCGGCGCCGGGCGGCGGCGGGGCCGTCGAGAGGGTCTAGCGTACTGAGCAGCGGCCTAGCGAGCTGCCTAACCCACACTTTCTGCCGATGGCCGCGCTCCGCTTGACAAGGCCGTCCGCCGAGCGGTGATTTCCGAGGTGCTCCAAACCCTCGAGTCGAGGCACCGAACCATGCAGTCGCTGCCGAGTCGTCTCCGGGCAGTGAGTGGAATGGGCGCTCTCCTCGTCTGCGGGTGCGGCAGTGGGGCAACCGAGCCCAAGCCCGAATACAGCCCCGGTCCTCCCGTCACGCTCGTTGTCATTGCTCGCCCTCCGGTCAGCGACACCATCGCTGCCACGCCTATTCTGGGAATCGTGGTCGAGGCGCGCGATTCGGCCGGCCAGCCGGCCCCGGGTGCGATTGTACAGTTCCTCGGACTCCCCGGCCCGGGAAACTCCCCGCTGGCGACCATGCTCGTGCGTGCGGCAAGCAGCGCCACGTATCAGGCCCATGAGTCGATTACGACCGACCTGCTTGGCCAGGTCGTGGTTCATGTCGAGTTCGCGACCGTAGCTGGACCCGGGCACATTCAGATCGCCATTGCCGACGCGGGATTAGCCGTTGACCTCGGGTTCACCATCGAGCCGGGAGACCTCGTTTCGCTCGGCGTCGCCCCGCGCGACACGGCGGCTCATCCAGGTGCGTCCATTCAGCTCCGTGTCACCCCGAGCGATCGGTTCGGCAATCCACGCACCGATCGGGTTACTTGGCAAAAGCTCTGGACCCCAGCCGGCGCCGCTGTGGACCCTTTGACCGGCGTCGTCACCGTAACGGCGGTGTCTCGCGACACGGTCATCGTGAATATGGGTGCGCTCCGGGATACCGGATTTGTGAGCGTTGTACCGCACGGCACCTACGTCGCCGTATCGCGGAACGAGTTGATCCTGAGCGACCTTGACGGCACTGGCCGTCGCGTACTGTAGTCCGACGCCGAGATTGGACCTGAGCCGGCCTGGTCGCCCACCGGAAACGAAATTGCACTGGCACCCATCGCCGCCCCGAAGCAGATCGACTTTCTGACCCCGGCCGGAGGCTTGTCGCACGTCAGCTGGACGGTGCCGGAGCCCGATAACCCGTTCTGGCCGGCATGGTCGCCGGATGGGCAGCTCCTTTATTTCACGGGCGTCGGCAGCAGCACCAACACCCCTACCGGGATGTATCGGATTCGGCGTGACGGGACCGGCCTCGAAACGCTGCTGAATTGCTTCTGTTTTCGCCCGTCCATTTCCCCCGACGGCCGGTTCATGACATTCCACGCGGAATCGGACACCTTCGTCATTGCGGTGCGGGTCTGGGACATGGTGACCCGGTCCTATGTTGGAGGGGAAATCTCCGGGCGGTTCCCGGAGTGGTCACCCGCCGGCAACGAGATCGCCCTCTACGAAAACCTGACCGGCCGGGTACAGGTCATGAACCCCGACGGGACCAATCGGCGCTACTTGACTCCGCCGGAGGAAGCCCACGAAGGAACTTCACAGCTCTCCTGGTCCGCGGAGAGCGCTTGGATTCTCGCTCGGTTGCTTTCCGGTCTGGTGCTGATCGAGGTGAGCACCGCCCTGGTTCTACCGCTTCCCGGAACGGTCGGGTTCCACCAACCCGCGCTGAAACCGTGACGGGCAGTCTTTCCCATGTGACAACATGAATGTTCGCCGGGGCTTATGGTACGGGGTCGTGTTGGCTGTGATCTATTCGGGCATCGCGATAGCGCTGCGTCTGATCCGGGGAGACCAGACATTCGCTGCCAACGAAACAACTCTTCTCCAAGTGGTGGGAGCCTATTGGTTGGGCGGAGTCTCGGCGGGGCTGATCGCCGGGCTGTGCTAGCATCTCGCAGCACCCTGGCCCGGTGCCATCATGGTCAGAGCCTTGTGCGGCACATTCGTCATGTGGGCCATCGGGATAACCACGGACCCTGCCACGCATTGGTTGCATAGTACGCTGCGCGATTCTCTTGGCATCGGAAGCCCAACGGGCGCGGCGACCGCGGTGATTGTCAAGTGGCGCGCCCGGCGCGCGCGCATGCGTGGAGTCTGAGCTCGCCCGGCCTTCCCGGTAGCGCGCAATGGGGCCACGTAAGAACCTATAACCGCGATTCGATGCGATTCCCCGCGCTATTGCAATTCCCGAACTGACGTCCCACATTGGGCGCGGTTGCATTCCCCAGGACCCATCGGGAACCACCGCTTATGCATTTTCTCTCCGAGTATTCCGTGGCATACCTGCGGCGCGCCGCCTTCACCGCCCTCGCAGTGGGGGGGCTCTTCATCATCGGGCATCGCTCGATCGTCGCCGCTTCCGCTTCCGCCGGCCGCTCGGCGCCGGCGGCGAGCCTCACCCTCACGCCGAGCCCGCTCTTCCTCGGCCCGGGGAAGAGCGCCACGCTCGCGGCGATCGTCAAGGATGGCGCTGGCAATATTCTGCCCAGTGCGGGGGTCAAGTGGTTTGCCGCCCCGGATTCGGTGGTGACGGTATCCGCCACTGGAGTGGTTTCGGGGAAGGTCGCCGGCACTACGGTGGTCGGCGCGGAGCTCGACAGTCTCAAGGCGGTCGCGGTCGTGGCCGTTCTCGATCCGGCCAAGCGCACCGCTGGATCCACCGATTCGGTTCTGGTGACTCGGTGCGGCGGCATTGGCGCGGTACGGTCGTGGGGCGGGTACCTGCACCTCACCTACGCCCGGGCCGGAACGACCAGCAATATCACCGTGGAAGTCTCTCACGACGTCAAGATCGAGGTACCGGACCTGCGGCGAACCATCGCCAGCCCGGACCAGGTCACCTGGGAAGGTGGGCCCCAAGGCGGCGCGCCCACGCTCAACGACCAGACGACCGACCGAAACCAGACCCCAATGGCGATCACCCGTATGCGCAGCCGGGGTCCGCTCGTGACGCAAGACCAATCCGGGCGGCTGTCCTGGGTGACGATGAAGGCGGACCTCAACACCTGCACGCTGGATCTGCAGGCCAATCCGCACGTGGAAGTCCTGGTCGTCGGCCCGGCCGGTGATGTCACCCCCGGTACATTCCCGATCGGGGAAATCCGCAAGTACGGTTTCCCGATCGCGGGAGCGAAGGCGGTCACTCCCCCGAATTCTACGTCGCTCCGCGTTCCGGCTCACTCGTTCCTGTGGGCCGTAGCTCACTTCGATACCGACGTCTACCTGCCCGGGGGCTTCGGCCCCATGCTGTTCGCCGCCCCCTCTCTGGCGGAGTTGCCCGAGGGCGAAGCGACCATTTTCTGGTTCTGGCTTCCCAGGTTCTGACCGGTCGATACGCTCCTCCCGGTTCTTACCGCCTCCGCGTCGCGCGCGATCATTGACGGCCCCTCCGACCAGGAGATCCCATGATACCGCGCACCCCGCTCGCGGCCTTCCGGTTCGTTGCCGCGCTCACCGGTCGCCTCCTCACCGCCCAGACCTGCCCGGCGCCGCTCTTCGCGAAGCTGGGGCCGCTGTACATCCTGGTGACCGACGAGGATCTCGGAGAGCGGACGTTGGGCCTCTCCGGGGCGGAGCTCCGAGGCAGCGTACTCCGCGCCATCGCCGATGCCGGGATCCCCACCCGCACCCGCGACGAATGGGAGGCGGCCAGAAGGTCTCAATCTGGCGGGACGGGAAGTGGCTGGAGCAATTGTTCAGCGCCACGACCTGGACCGTCGGCCGGGTGTGCGGCGCTACGCCGGCAGCCATCGCCGGCCAGGTGGCCAGCGACGTGGACCAGGTGGTCGCTGATTTCGTCTCCGCTTATAGGGCCGCCCGGGGACAATGACCCGGGGGCCCCGATTAGGTTTGTTCTCGAATTCCTCCCGGAGTCCTGTGGTGCGGCACCCAGGCTGGCTTATTGGAGTTCTGGTCCTCTTGCAGCAGCCGTCGGGAGCCGCCCTCTCCGGTCTCTGGCAGCTGGAGAAGGGAAAGGTCAAGTCCGACGGCCCCAAGACCGTCATGATCCGGGAGGACTCGAGCGCGTCGTGGGGGAAGGAGACAGTGAGATGGCGGCTTAGGCCCGGGGAGATCATGATTGCCCTGGGCGGTGAGTGGGAAATTTACAAACTCAAATTGAAGGGCGATCGCCTGACCCTCTCGGGCGGCGACCTTACCGACCAGATCACCCTCAAAAAGGTGGGGCCGGCGACGCCGCGTCCTCCGAATACTGCGGTGCCGCCCGATCCGGACGTGCCGGCTCCGGAAAGCTGATCCGGGTGAGCCCGAGGGGCTTGAGCGGCTGATCCTGCAGGGCCACCGCGAGTGTTCCGGCGAACCCCGCGCCACGGAGGATCGGTTCCACCGTTGCCCGTGCCGCCTCGGGTGAGTTGCATCGCTGGCTCAGGTGGGCCAGCACCACGGTCCCGAGCCCCGGGTGACAGAGCTCCTCCAGCAGCTGCCCGCTGGCGCGATTGGAAAGGTGACCCCCACTCCCCGCAATTCGCTGCTGCACCGACGCCGGATACTCGCTGGTTCGGAGCATCACCTCGTCGTAGTTCGCCTCCAGCACCAAGGCATCGAGCTCGCGAAAGTGATAGCGCAAGGCCTGGGTTGGCCGGCCGAAATCATAGGCCACGCCGAGGCCCAGACCGTCGGAGGTCGTCACCACCAGCGCCAACGGCTCCGACGCATCGTGGAGCAGCGCGCAGCCGCTCAGGGTGAACGGGCCGCATTCGGTCCGGCCCCCGGGGCGGATGGCCAGGTGACGAACTGCGCGCGGCGTCCCCAGCGCGGTCCAGGTACCCGTCGAGGTGAGCACCGGCACCCGATGCTGCGCCGCCAGGCGGACGGCGCCTTGGGCGTGGTCGCCGTGCTCGTGGGTGAGTGCGATGCCGCAGAGCGCTCCCATATCCACCCCGGCCTGCTCGGCGCGGCGCTCGACTTCCCGCGCGCTGAACCCGGCGTCCAGGAGCAACACGGCGCCGTCGAACGCCAGGGCGCAGGCGTTGCCCCGGGAACCGGAGCCCAGCACGGTGAGGGTGGTCACCGGGCCAGGCGGAGGTGAATGGCCCGGAGCGACGCCTCGATGGCGGGGTCGACCTCGACCTCGCGGCGCGGCAGTACCCGCTTCGCGATCCGCACGAATCCGTCTGCGTCGAGGAATTCCGCACCGGCCGTTCCCCACGCGAAGGGGGGGACCCACTTGGGCACTGGGGCGCCGACCACGTTGGCCCCGGTGCCGATCACCGCTCCGGTCGGAAGGAGCGAGCCGATCCCGGTCTTGGCGTGATCGCCGAAGAGCGTGCCGAGGTTGGTGCGGCCGGTCTCCAGCCGGCCGCCGGGGAGGTCAAGGCGGACCTCGCCGTAGGTGTTCTTGAGGTTCGAGGTGATGGTCCCCGCGCCAAGATTGGCCCATTGCCCGACGACGCTGTGTCCGAGGAAGCCATCGTGGCTCTTGTTGGCGTAGCCCAGGAACACGCTGGCGGACACCTCGCCGTGCACCCGGCAGCGGGGGCCGATGGCGGAGTGGCGGATCGCGCCGCCCAGGATGAACGTATCCGGTCCGACGAAGAGCGGCCCTTCGAGCCGGGTGCCGGAGCGCACCACGACGCCCTCCTCCAGCACCACCACTCCCTGCCGCACGTCGAAGATCACCCCCGGCTCGACGTGCGCTCCAAAACAGGCCACATCTCCGGGGTCCCCCAGCACCAGCGAGCCATCCGGGACCGACTCGGGATCGACGGCCAGCGCGTCCACGCAGTCGGCCGCGAGTAGGTGCTCGAGCGCGGTGACCAGGTCCCACGCGCCGCGGAGCACCATGCCGTCGATCGCGACCGCGGGTCCATCGTCATGGGGAGCGTTCCACGCTTCACCCTCGCGCACCACCCACGCCACCGTCTCGCCGTCGTGAGTGAGCCGTCGGACTGCGGGCGGGAGCTCGAGCGCGGGCCCGGCGGGCGCAAAATCCGATCGCGCGACCACGGCGGGACCTTCGATACTGCCGGTCCCGATGAGCGGGGCGGAGTCCACATCGGCGAAGCCGGCCGCGTGGCTCGCCATCACCAGCACCTCCTCGAGGCCGAGCACGCCGGCCCAGCGCTCCCGGATCCGCCAGGCGCCGGCGCGCAGCTCCGCCAGCGGGCGGGCGCCGGTGAACGGATGCCACGCGGCGCCCGGATCGGCCGGCTCGAGGCAAACGAGCCGCGTCATGCGGGGAGGTCGCGGACTTCGGCGGGCAGCGCGTCGAGGGTCCGCTTGAGGTCGGCGGCGCGCGAGCGATCGAGCACCAGGATGCGGCCGTTGGCCTGAATCACGACCAGGTCCTTGAGCCCGCTGATGACGATCGGCGTGCCTTCGCTCCACGCGATGCAGTCGCTCGATTCGAAGAGAGTGACCGGGCCCACCGCGACGTTGCCGCTCCGGTCGCGCGGGCGTACCCGGGCGAGTGCCTCCCAGGTTCCCACGTCGTCCCAATCGAAGTGGCCGGGAACCACGGCGACCGCATGGCTCCGTTCCAGCACACCGACATCGATGGAAATGGCGGTGACCCCGCTGAAAAACGCCGCGACATCGCCCTCGGCGAGGCGAATCAGGTGGGGGGCAATTTCGGGCGTGTGATTCTGTACCTCGGTCAGCAGCCGCGCGGCGGTCCAAGCGAACAGCCCGGTGTTCCAGAGCGCCCCCTCGGCCATGAGGTTGAGCGCGGTGCTCGCGTCCGGCTTTTCGGCGAACCGGGCCACCGTGCGGGCGCCGCGGTCGAGCGGCGTCCCCGGTACGATGTAGCCGTAGCCGGTGTCCGGTCGGGAGGGAACGATCCCCACGGTTACCAGACGGTCATGGCTCCGCGCGGCGAAGAGCGCCGTTTCCGCGGTGCGAACGAACGCCGCGGGATCGCCCACGGCCCAATCGGAATGGAGTGCCAGCACCGCCGCCGAGGAGTCGCGCCGGCTGGCCTCACAGGTGGCCCACACCAGCGCGGGCCCGGTGGACATGGGGCGGGGTTCCACCAGGACGTTGGCGGGATCGAGGCCGAGCCGTTTGATGAGCATTGGCGCGATGGTCGGACCGGTGACCACCAGGGTTCGGCTCAGCGGAATGAAGCCGGTCAGGCGGTCGAAGGTTTCCTCGATGGTCGAGCGGGCGCCGACCAGCGGGAGCAGCTGCTTGGGTCGAGTCGGCGAGGAGAGCGGCCAGAAGCGCGATCCGGAGCCACCCGCAAGGATGACGGCCCAGTCCATCGCTAGAGCAGCCCGGTCAGGGCATCACGGCGGCTGCGCAGCTCGAAGAGGAGCGGCCCGAGGTCACGGTCGGGGCGGGCCAGGACCACCAGGGTTGCCGAGGGAGTGAGGGTGGCGAGAATTGCGGGCCCGTCCTGAAAATCGAAAACCGCCGTGCGGAGCTCACCGCAGCGACCGGCGCCGCCGAATTGCTCGGCGTGCCGCATCGTGGTAACCGCGAGGGCGGCCACCGCCTCGCTATCGGCGTCCGAAGTGAGGGCGTCGTGGATGACCAGCCCATCCTCGCCGATGATAGCTGCGCCGCGCACCGAGTCGCCCGCCGCGAAGCCCTGAATGATGTCCCGCAAGCCGCCCATCGCGCCTCGCCGGATCGGGGTCAAGAGGTGGGCGGGAACGTAGGGGGCGACACGACCGAAGTCAAGAAAACACCGTGGGTTGACCGCATTCCTCAGTCCCTTTAACGTTCGGTTCCTGCGATGCGTCCGATCAGTCCTTTTTCCGCTGTGATTCTCGCCCTCCCGGCTGCGGCGGCCCTGGCGGGCTGCGGTAACCCGCTGAGCCTCCTCCCGGCCAATTTCGCGAACCGGGTGGACACCGTCGTCGTCTGGGCCGCGACCGGTACGGCGATCAACCTCCCGAGCGGGTACGAAATCGCCGGCCGCACGCCGGTGCGGCTCGACCAGGTCATCTTCTTCGATTTCCTGTACGATCTGAATGCGGACGGCCGCCGCTATTTCCTCCCGGTCGGCGCCGTGGTCAAGACCGGAAGAACCAACGGGAACCCCGGCTTTCTGCTCACTCCGACATCGTTCGACGCAATCACCACCGCCCAACAGCTCGGCTATCAGACCGCCGATACCATTCCCGCCACGGTGGGGCAGGTGTATTACGTGCGTTCGACGCTGGACCCCAATTGCGCTCTCGGGATTCCGTACTACGCGAAGATGGAGGTCCTGGGCTTCGACGATACCGCCCGCTCCGTGCGATTCCGGATTCTCTCCAACATCAACTGCGGCTATCGGGACCTCGAGGTCGGGATTCCCAGTAAGTGATCGACGTTCGACTGCTCCGCCAGGATCCCGCGGGGGTTCGTGCGGCGCTGCTGCGCCGGGGCGACGAGGCCATTGGGGTGGCGGTGGACGAAGTGCTCGCGATCGATCTCCGCTGGCGCGAGCGGGTCGGGGAGGTGGAGCGGCTCAAGGCCGAGCGGAACGCCCAGACGGAAGAGGTCGCGCGGCGCAAGCGGAACCGAGAGCCAGCGGAGGAGCTCCTCGCGGCCCTCAAGGTCTCGGCGGAGCGAGTCAAGGCGCTGGACTCCGAGATGCGCCAGGTGGAAGAACAGCTCCACAGCGCCCTGCTCAGAATTCCCAATCTGCCCCACGCGGCCGCGCCGGTCGGTCCCGCCGAGGCAAACCGTGTGGTGCGCACCTGGGGCGAGCCGCCCCGATTCGACTTCGCGCCAAAGCCACATTGGGAACTGGGCGAAGCGCTCGGCGCGCTCGACCTGGCGCGGGGCGTCAAGATTTCCGGCTCGGGATTCCCGCTCTTTACCGGCGCCGGCGCCCGCCTGGTTCGCTCGCTCGCCAACTTCATGCTCGATCTGCACACCCGGGAACACGGCTACCTCGAGGTGGCGCCGCCGTACCTGGTCAACCGTGCGACGCTCATTGGCACCGGGCAGCTGCCGAAGTTCGAGGAAGATCTCTACGCCTCCGAGCGGGACGATCTCTTCCTGATTCCGACCGCGGAGGTCCCGGTCACCAACATCCACCGGGGAGAGATCCTCGACGCCGCGTCGCTGCCGGCCGCGTTCGTCGCGTTCACACCCTGTTTTCGCCGGGAAGCCGGCGCGGCCGGCAAGGATACCCGGGGGCTGCTCCGGGTCCATCAATTCGACAAGGTGGAGCTGGTCCGGCTGTGCCGGCCCGAGGTGAGCGACGCGGAGCACCAGCTCCTCACCGGCCACGCCGAGGAAGTTCTCCGCCGGCTCGAGCTGCCCTACCGGGTGGTCGAGCTCGCCAGCGGCGACACCGGATTCAGCGCCAGCCGCACCTACGACCTCGAGGTCTGGGCAGCCGGGGTGGGGGCGTGGCTCGAGTGTTCCAGCGCCAGCAGCTTCACCGATTTTCAGGCCCGCCGCGCCAACATCCGATTCCGGCCTGCGGCCGGCGCCAAGCCGGAGTTCGTCCACACGCTCAACGCCTCCGGCGTTGCGTTTGCCCGGACCATCGCCGCGCTGCTCGAGAACAACCAGGCGGCCGACGGCTCGGTCCGGCTCCCCGGCGCCCTGGTACCCTACTTCGGAGCGGACCGGCTCCTCCCCCACTGATATGACGGCCGGAGCCGCCGGCCGGGATTGGGCCCGGACTCTCAACCCGGAGCAGCGTGAGGCCGTGGCCCACCTGCACGGGCCGCTGCTGGTGCTGGCGGGCGCCGGTTCCGGCAAGACCCGGGTGCTCACCACCCGGATCGCGGTGCTGATGGATGAGCACGGGGTGCCGCCGGAACGGATTTTCGCGGTCACCTTTACCAACAAGGCCGCCGCGGAAATTAAGCACCGCGTGGCCAGCCTCCTCGAGCGCGATCCGGCGGGCCTCTGGATCGGCACCTTCCACAGCCTCTCGGCGCGGTTGCTTCGGCGTGATGCCGAGCGGATTGGATTCTCACGGCAGTTCACGATTTTCGACGAGGACGACCGGCTCGCGCTGATCCGGCGGCTGCTCGAAGAGCGCAACGTATCCCCCAAGCTGTTTCCGCCCCGCGCCGTGCAGGCGGTAATCTCCTCCGCCAAGAACCGGATGCTGACGGCGGAGCAGCTCGCCGCCGCCGCCGGCTTCGACCGGCTGACCCAGCTCGCTTCGGAGCTGATGGATCCGCTCGCCGCAGCGCTCCGGCGCCAGAACGCGATGGATTTCGACGACCTCATGCTGCACCCGCTCACGCTATTCCGGGAGCACCCCGACCGGCTGGCCTGGTGGCGCGACCGGTTCGCGTTCGTGATGGTCGACGAATTCCAGGACACCAACCGGGCGCAGTACGAGCTGGTGCGGCTGCTGGGTGGTCACGGTAACGTGTTCGCGGTGGGCGACGATGACCAGTCCATCTACGGCTGGCGGGGCGCCGAGGTCCGCAACATGCGGGATTTCCAGAATGATTTCCCGAGTTGCCGCATCGTGCGGCTGGAGGAGAACTACCGCTCGAGTCAGCTGATCCTCGACGCGGCCAACGCCGCCATCGCCCGCAACGTCGGCCGCCTCGGCAAGACGCTGCGCACCCGCCGGGCCGGCGGGGAGTCGGTCACTGTGGTGGCGTCGGCGGACGAGCGCGATGAGGCGGAGTGGATCGCCCGGGAGCTGGCCAAGCGCAGCGCGGCGGGCGAGTGGTCTCTGGAGGACATGGCGGTGCTCTACCGCACCAACGCCCAGTCCCGGGCGCTGGAGGAGGCGTGCCGGCGGGCGGGGGTCGCCTATCGAGTGGTCGGGGCGATCAGCTTCTACGAACGGCGGGAAGTGAAGGACCTCCTTGCCTATCTCCGGTTGGTGGCCAACCCCGCCGACGACGAGGCATTCCTCCGCGCGGTTGCAGTGCCCCGCCGCGGCATCGGCGACGCCAGCCTTGAGGTCTTCCGCGCCGCCGCCTCGGGGTGGTCCAAGTCCTTCCTCGAGTCGGCGCGGATCGCGGACCGGATCACCGGACTGCGGCCCAACGTGCGCGAGGGGCTGCAGCGATTCGCCGGGCTCATAGACGAATTGCGCATCAAGAGCGTCGAATCCGCACCGGCGGTCATCCTCGAGGAGCTGCTCCGGGCCATCGACTACGAGCAGGTGCTGCTGGCCGAGGGGCCCGAGGGAGCCGACCGGTGGGAGAACGTGACCGAGCTCCTGGCCAGCGCCGCGGAGTGGTCGGAGGTGGTGGCCGACGAGGACGGGAGCACCCCGCTCGAGCGCTACCTTGCCGAAGCGGCACTGGTATCCGCGGCCGACTCGTCGCAGGGCACCGACGGCGTGACGCTGATGACCCTGCACACCGCCAAGGGACTCGAATGGCCGGTGGTGGTTCTCTCCGGGCTGGAGGACGGGCTCTTTCCCCTGGGGCGCGCCATGGAGACCAAGGAAGGGCTGGAGGAGGAACGCCGGCTCTTCTACGTGGGGCTCACCCGGGCCAAGGACAAGCTGTATCTCACCTGGGCCCGGGCCCGCCGGCGGGGCGGGGAGCTCCGGCCCGGCATGGTGTCGCGCTTCGTGGAGTCGATCCCCGCCGAGTTGCTGGACGAGCGGAGCACCGCCTCGCTCTGGGCGCCGAAGCGCTCGTCGGGCGGATGGCTCGCGCCGTGGGAGGTTACCACGGTGCCGCGGGCGACCCCGACCCGGCTCTATGCCATCAATGAGGAGCAGCAGAATCAGGACGCGCCCCGGCTGGTCAAGGGCGAGCGGGTGCGCCATCGCCGCTTCGGCAGCGGCTCGGTGCAGGGACTCTCCGGCGGCGGCAAGGACCTCAAGGTGAGCGTGCTGTTCGACGACGAGGCGGTGGGACTCAAACAGCTGCTGGTGGCCTTCGCGGGCCTCGAGCGGGACTGGGGGGAAGGCGCATGAGCGTGTCGCCCAGGGACGTGCAACACGTGGCCCGGCTAGCCGAGCTCGCGGTGGACGACGCCGAGCTGCCGGCGCTGACCGCGCAGATGGATCGCATCGTGAGCTTCGTGGCGCAGCTTTCCGAGCTGGGAGATCTGGACGGCGTGGCCAGCTATCTGGGCGGCCCCGAGCGCACTCCGCTTCGGGAAGACGTGGTGCGCCCCGCCGAGCTGGCCCGGCCGCCCGCGGCCATCGCGCCGGAATTCGTGGACGGCTTCTTCGTGGTGCCGAAGGTCGGCGCAATGGAGGAGCCGTGAGCGCCGGCGCCGCCGCGCGGGAAACGGGGGCCCGTCTTGCCGAGGCCGACCGCAACGGGCTCAACGCCGTGCTGTCCTGGTCCCAGGAAGCGCTCGACCGGGAGGCAGCCCGGGTGGACGCGCTGCCGTCGAAGGGCCCGCTGCACGGCATACCGGTGGCGCTCAAGGACAACATCGTCACCACCGAGCAGCCCTCGACCTGCGGCTCCCGGATTCTCCAGGGCTACGTCTCTCCGTTCAACGCGACGGTGGTGGACCGGCTCCGGGCCGCTGGCGCGATGGTCGCATGCAAGTCCAACCTCGACGAGTTCGCGATGGGTTCCTCGACCGAGCACTCGGCCTACGGGCGGGTTCGCCACCCGATGGACCCCGAGCGGGTGCCGGGGGGCTCGTCCGGCGGATCGGCGGCGCTGGTGGCTTCCGGCGTAGTGCCGATGGCGCTCGGCTCCGAAACCGGCGGCTCGGTCCGGCAGCCGGCCAGCTTCTGTGGCGTGGTGGGCGTCAAGCCGACCTACGGCAGAGTGAGCCGCTACGGCCTGGTGGCGTTCGGCTCCTCCCTCGACTGCATCTCGACATTCGGGCGTACCGTGGCGGAGGCGGAGCGGCTCCTCGCGGTGATTTCCGGTCCCGATCAGCGGGACGCCACCACCGTCGACCGGCCACCCCTGCAGCCGGTCCAGCCCCCCGCCTCGCTTGCCGGCGTCACCATCGGCCTTCCCCGGGAATACTTTCCCGACGACCTCGATCCGGGCGTGCGAACGGCGTGCCGCCGCGCTATCGATCGGATGAAGGAGCTGGGTGCCGCTATCGTCGATGTCGCGCTTCCGCACTCGCGCTACGCGGTGCCGACCTACTACATCATCGCGCCCGCCGAGGCGGCCGCGAATCTCGCGCGGTTCGACGGCGCCCGCTACGGTGCCAGGAAGACGGTCGAAGGGGATGTCCGCGCGCTCTACCGCGCCACCCGGGGACAGGGGTTCGGCGCCGAGGTCCGCCGCCGGATCCTGGTCGGCACCTACGTGCTGAGCGCCGGGTACTACGACGCGTACTACAACCGGGCCCAGGCGGCCCGGATGCGGATCGTCGAGGACTTCACCGGGGCCTTCGCCTCCGGGGTGGATCTCCTGTTCACCCCCACCTGTCCCACGCCCGCGTTCAAGGCCGGAGAAAAGACCTCCGATCCCGTGGCGATGTACCTCGCCGACATCTTCGTCTGCCCCGCCAGTCTCGCTGGGCTTCCCGCCATGAGTCTTCCCATCGGACGGAGCGGAGGGCTGCCGGTCGGCGGGCAGCTGATCGCCCCGCATTTCCAAGAGGCGCGAATGCTTGCGGTGGCCGGAACGCTGGAAAAGCATTTCGACGCGACGGCGGAGGTGCGGTGATGGCCTGGGAAACCGTCATCGGCCTCGAGGTGCATGTGCAGCTGGCCACCCGGTCCAAGATGTTTTGTGCCTGCGCCACCACCTTTGGCGAGGCGCCCAACTCGAACGTCTGTCCGGTGTGCCTCGGGCTTCCCGGCGCGCTGCCGGTGCCCAACGCGGAGGCCATCCGGCTCGCGGTGCGCGGCGCGCTGGCGCTGGGCTGCACCGTGCAGCAGCGCAGCATTTTCGCGCGGAAGAACTACTTCTACCCCGACCTCCCCAAGGGTTACCAGATTTCCCAGTTCGACCGGCCGCTGGCGACCGGGGGCCGGATCGCCATCGAGTCGCCGGAGCGGGGAGCCCTCGAGGTCACCATCGAGCGGCTCCATGTGGAGGAAGACGCCGGCAAGTCCCTCCACGACCGGATTCCCGGCAAGACCGCGGTGGACCTCAACCGCGCGGGGGTGCCGCTGGCGGAGATCGTGGGAGGACCGGACCTGCGTTCTCCCGCGGAGGCACGGGCCTACCTCACCACACTACGGCAGCTGCTGGTCTATGCCGGCGTGAGCGAATGCAGCATGGAAAAGGGAAGCCTCCGGGTGGACGCCAACATCTCGATCCGTCCCATGGGGCAGGGAACCCTGGGCACCAAGACCGAGATCAAGAATCTCAACAGCTTCGCCAACGTGGAACGGGCGCTCGAGGCCGAGCGGGGCCGCCAGCAGGAGCTGCTGGAACGGGGCGAGACGGTCGAGCAGGTAACCCTGCTCTTCAATGCCGCGACCGGTCAGGTGCGCGCCATGCGTTCGAAAGAAGCCAGCCACGACTATCGGTACTTCCCCGATCCCGACTTGCCGCCGCTGGTCTTGACGCCGGAATGGATCGAGGCAGTGCGGCGGGAATTGCCGGAGCTTCCCGCGGCCAAGCGATCCCGCCTGGTCGCGACCCACGGGCTCTCGGCTTATGACGCCGCCGTGCTCACCAGCGAGCGCGTCATCGCCGACTACTTCGAGCTTGTGGTCGAGGCCGGCGCCGATCCCAAGGCGGCGGCCAACTGGATTCTGGGTGAGGGGATGACCGGATACAACGAGCTCGGCCGCTTCTCGGTGGAGCCCGCGAATCTGGCCGCCCTGATTGCGCTGGTGCGCGACGCGATCGTGAGCCATCAGGCGGCCAAGAAGGTCTACCTCGACATGGCGTCCACCGGGGGCCAGCCCCGGGCGGTGGCGGAGCGTCTGGGACTCCTACAGGTGCGGGACGAAGCGGCGTTGGTCCGATGGGTGGATGAGGTCCTCGCCGCCAATCCCCGGGAGGTCGAGCGCTTCCGCGCCGGCGAAACCAAGCTGCTCGGCTTCCTGACCGGGCAGGTGATGAAGGCGAGCCAGGGCAAGGCCGACCCGAAGGGAGTCCAACCGGTGCTGCTGCGACGCCTCGAGGCAAAATGACGGTGCACGCTCGGGTTGCCGGAGTCGCTCCGGTCGAGGTCATCCGGGCCCAGTTTCCGGCGCTGGCCCGCGCCTACCACGGCCAGCCGGTGGCCTACTTCGATGGACCGGGCGGCACCCAGGTGCCCCGCCCGGTGGTGGAGGCGATGGACGACTACCTCTACCACCACAACGCCAACACCCATTGGGCCTACCCCACCAGTGTCGAGACCGACGCGATGCTCGAGGCGGCCCGCGCGGCCGTTGCCGAACTTCTCAACGCCGCCGCCGACGAGATCGCCTTCGGGCTCAACATGACGACCCTCACCTTCCATCTGGCCCGCGCGCTCGGACGGGAGTGGGCTCCGGGAGACGAGGTGATCGTGACCGAGCTCGACCACCACGGAAACGTGGCCCCCTGGCGGGCGCTGGAGGTGGAGCGAGGTGTGGTGGTGCGCACGCTCCCGCTTCGGGTGGCCGATGGGACACTCGATCTGACCGGACTCTCCGGCGTGCTGGGTCCGCGCACCCGGCTTCTCGCCATCGGCGCCGCCTCCAA
>JBGPVQ010000020.1:0-15259 GCA_041491785.1 Gemmatimonadota bacterium
ATCGGTGCTGACGGTGAGCGAAGGAAGGACCAGCGCGCCGATTGCCGAACGGCGCGCCCAGGCGGCGTTGTCCACCTGTCCGAGCGCCCGCACGTAGTTGGGGTCGAGGCGTGCGGCGCGCTGCAGCGCCTCCGTGAGGGTAATGCGGGGCAGCGAATCGTCGGTCGGCGCCGGCAGCCCGGCCAGGGCCGCCAGAAGGAGTACGATCACTCCGCCCCCACCGCAGGAATGGCCTGGGCGGTTGCGTGGGGCCGGGCCCGGCCGGCCCTGACCCTGAGCCCCTCCATCAGGGAATACACCACCGGCACGAGGAACAGGGTGAGGGCGGTCGAAAAGAGCACGCCCCCGACAATGGCGTAGCCCAGGGGGCGGCGACTGATCGAGCCGGCACCGAGTCCGAGCGCGATGGGTACCGCCCCCATGACCGTGGCGACCGAGGTCATGAGGATCGGCCGGAGCCGGATGCGGCCGGCCTCGAGGAGCGCTGCCATGGTCTCCAGGCCCTTCTCCCGCAACTGGTTGGTGTATTCCACCAGGAGGATCGAGTTCTTGGTCACCAGCCCGATCAGCAGAATCATCCCGATCTGGCTGTAGAGGTTGATGCTCGACCTGGCGACGAACAGGGTGAAGATCGCGCCGGTCACCGCGAGCGGAACCGCCATCAGCACGGTGAACGGGTGGATCATCGACTCGAACTGTGACGCCAGGACCATGAAGACCACGACGAGCGCCAGCAGGAAGGCGAAGTAGAGCGAAGTACCGCTTTCCCGGAGCTCGCGGGACTCACCGGCCAGCGCGACCGTGGACCCGGGCGGCAGCACTTCCTGGGCGATCCGCTCCAGCGAATCGAGCGCCTCGCCCAGGGTGAAGCCCGAGGCCAGCCCGGCGGACAGGGTGGCGGCGCGAACCCGCATATAGTGGCTCAGCTGGCGGGGGCCCACGCCTTCGGTCACCTTGGCGAGCTGCTCCAGCTTGATGAGCTCGTTATTACGGCCCCGGACGGCCAGCCCGCTCATGTCGGTCGGGGTGGCGCGCTCCTCGCGGGAGAGCTGCACCATGACGTAGTAGAGCTTGTTGTTGCGGGTGAAGGTGCTCACCCGCTGTCCTCCCAGAAGGGCCTGCATGGTGCCGGCCACCGCACGGACCGGCACACCGAGGTCCTCGGCCCGATCGCGATCGTAGGCCACCGAGAGCTCCGGCTTGTTGATCCGGAGATCAGTGTCGACGTTGGTGAGGCCCTTCACCTGGCGGGCCCGCTTCAGCATGGACTCCATGCCGACGAAGAGGGAGTCGAAGTTCGGGTTACGAATGACGAACTGCACCGCCGAGCCGTAGCCGCCGAATGCCGGAGGGTTGTTGGCGAACGCGAGCACGCCGGGAATCCTGGCGAGCTGGGGGCGGAGCGCGTCGATGATCTCCTGCGCCGTGCGCTTGCGATCGGACCAGTCTACGAAGCGGACGAAGATCTGCCCGCCGTTCACCCTGCTGCCGCCGCCTCCGAAACCGCCGCCCACGGTACTGGTGTAGTTCGCGATCTCGGGCACGCTGGCCAGGATTTTTTCGACCTGGCGCTGGTATTGGTCGGTGAAGGCCAGGGTGGCGCCCTCGGGGGCGGTGATGGAGACCTGGAGCTGTCCGCGATCTTCGGGCGGCACGAATTCACGCTTGAGGTTGAGGAAGACCAGGGTCGCGCCGGCGACCAGCACCGAGACCATCGCGAGGACCAGCACCCGGTGGCGAAGGGCCCACCCCAGCGCCCGCTCGTAGTGGGTGGTGACCCCCAGAATGGCGTGCTCGAGCGTGTGGGCCAGCTGGCTTTGGGTCGACGGCACCCGCAGAATCTTGGCGCAAAGCATCGGGGTCAGGGTGAGCGCCACGAATCCGGAGATGGCCACCGAGGCGGCGACCGCAATGCCGAACTCATTGAAGAGGCGTCCGGTGCTGCCCTTGAGGAAGGCGAGCGGGGTAAACACCGCGACGAGCGAGATAGTGGTCGCGATGACGGCAAAGGCGATTTCCTTGGTGCCCTTTACCGCGGCGGTCTCGGGGTCTTCGCCCAGCTCCTCCTGGTGCCGAAAGGCGTTCTCGAGGACAATAATGGCGTCGTCTACCACGATGCCGATGGCCAGGGTCAGCGCCAGCAACGTCAGATTGTTGACGGAGAAATTGAGCGCCGCCATGATGGCGAAGGTCGCGATGATCGACGCCGGGATCGCCAGCCCCGGAATGACCGTGGCGCGCACGTTTCGGAGAAACAGGAAGATGATCAGAATCACCAGCCCCGCGGCAAGGATCAGCGTCTCCTCCGCCTCCTTGATCGAGCGCTTGACGTAGATCGACTGGTCGTAGCCGAGCGAGGCGGTGACGCCGGGGGGGAGCGCTGCCTGGAGGTCGGGCATCGCCGCGCGGACCGCGTCGGATACCTCCACCAGATTCGATTTGGACTGCCGCACCAGCGAGAGCCCGACGGCGGGGCGCCCGTTGAACCGGAAAATGCTCCGGTCGTCCTCCGCCTCGAGCGCCACCCGCGCGAGGTCGCCCAGCTTCACCAGCTGGTTGCCGTCATTGGCCACCACCATGTCGGCGAATTGCTCCGGGGTCCGGAGCTCGCCCATGGAGCGGACCGAGAATTCGCGCCGCTCCGACTCGATCCGGCCGGCGGGAATTTCGACGTTACGGCTCTGGATGGCGCTCACCACGTCCTGGACGGTGAGCGCGTGCGCGGCCAGGGCGCTGGCCGAGAGCCAGACCCGCATGGCGTATCGCCGCTCCCCCCGGATTTCCGCCCGGGCGAGGCCGGGGATGGTCTGGAGCCGGGGCTTGAGCACCCGGTCGGCGATCTCGGACAGCTGCAGGAGGTCGTAGTTGTCCGACTCCACGCCGATGAACATGATGGGCCGGGCATCGGCGTCCTGCTTGGAGACCACGGGGTCGTCGATTTCCTGAGGCAGACGCCCGCGCACCCGAGAGACGATGTCTCGGACGTCCTGGGCCGCGTCCTCGATGGGGCGGTCGAGGTTAAATTCGAGGGTGATGTTGGAGGACTGCTCCGAGCTGTTGCTGGTCATGGTGCGGAGGCCCTCGAGCGAGGCGAGTTGTTCCTCGAGGACGTCGGTGACCGCGGATTCCATGACCGAGGGGTTGGCCCCCCGCAAGGTGACCGAGACCGAGACGATCACGGGATCCACGTCGGGGAATTCACGGACGGCGAGCTGCTTGTAGCCGATGGCGCCGAACAGCACCAGCGCGGCGCTAGTCATGCTGGCGAATACCGGGCGCTTGATTGAGATTTCAGAGAGGTTCATGCAACCCACCCGTCTCGACATGAAAACGGTACCCGTCCGGGATGCCCGGACGTTCCAGTGGTACGCCCCCGGACGCCCGGCCGTTGAGACTTATCCCCTCCCAGCATGTCCGACAAGCTGACCCCCCGCCAGCAGGCCCAACTCGCGGTACTGGAGTTACTTCCGCCGAAGATGGCCAACATGCACCGGCTGATCGAAGAGGTCGCCGGCCTCCGGGCCGATGAGTCGGTGATCCGGCGGCTGTGCCGGCTGCTGGACGAGTCGAAGAGCGCCACCAATTCCGTGGGTCTGGGCGCGCTCTCGGAAACCATGGGGATGATGGGGATGATGGCCCGGCGGGGCGGCGGGATGCAGATGAAGATCCGGGGACTGAGGGAAGGATTGGCAAGCCTCAAAATCAACTTCGAGGGCGCCCTCCGGTCGGCCAAGAGCGCCGAGCCGGAAGGCGCCGGCGGTGCCGACGGCGAGTCTACTTCTTCCGGGCCAGGGCGCGGTCGATGAGGGGGCCGGAAATCAGCACCACCATGACGTTCACCAACCCGCCGACCAACAGGGTCACGTAGGTCAGGGCGAAGAGAATCATCCCCGCGCCCAGGCTGGCAAAGATGATTCCGAAGAGCTGCATGGTCCCCTCTGGCGTGAGGAGGTATTTTACCCCTCCCCCCGCCGGGCTGGCAATCGCGGCGGGGCTGGTTGGCATCCGGCCCCCACCGTCCGAGGTGATTCGCATGCGTGCCCTACCGATGATCGCCCTGATTTCCCTGACCGCCGCACCGCTGGCGGCTCAGGTCAAGCCGATGGATCCCGACAACCAAGTCGCCGGGGGAGGTTCGGTGCCGGCGGGATGGTCCTACCGGCTGGAGGATTCCACCGCCCAGCTCAGCAACGTCAAGTTCGTCACGATGGGTCCGGGCCTGCATTTCACCACCGGACCCGCGGGGATCTACTGGCGCGAGGCGGATGCGGTGCCCGGCTCATTCCACACCGTCGCCACCTTCACCCAGACGAGGGCCCCGGCGCATCCCGAGGCGTACGGCCTGTTCGTGGCCGGGAAAGACCTCAAGGGGGCGGGCGCTTCCTACGTGTACCTCATCGTGCGGGGTGACGGCCAGTACTCGATCCGTCAGGGTGGGCGCGCGGGAACCCCGTCCACCAACATCACGCAGGGAAATCGGAACGGCTGGTCGCCGAACGCCGCGGTGGTCAAACAGGACTCCGCGACCGGGAAGGCCACCAACACCCTGGAGATTTCCGGAAACGCCGCCACCAAGAAGCTGACGTTCAAGGTGAACGGGACGGTGGTGCAGGAGATCGACGCCCCCGGTGGGGCGGTGGCCGGCATCGTCGGCATCCGGATGAACCACAATCTCGACGTGCACATCGAGGGCTTCGCCGTGCACAAGATCTAGAACACCGGAGTGCGCTCAGGCGCTCTTGATCCGGGTCCAGATTTCGTCCCACAGCGCGCTCGCCCGCCCGAGGTCCTCCTGGAGCTCGAGGCGGGCGAGCTCGTTCGGGGACGGATAGGGAACCGGGTTGGCGAGGAGCGGCATCGCCGCCTGGTTGGGTGTGCCGTACCCGATGGCGTCGGCGATCGCCGCGCCGATTTCGGGTCGCAGGACGTAGTTGATGAACTCGTGGGCTGCGCGAGGATGCGGCGCCGACGCAGGAACGATCAACGAGTCGACGTACATCGGGGCGCCTTCCTTGGGCAGCACCCAGGAAATCGCCGGTTGTTCCTTCCTCGCCTGGGCGGCATCGCCATTCCAGAGCTGGGCGATGGCCACGTCGCCGGCGACGAGTTGGGCCTTGACCGGGGCGGAGATGTAGGCCTTGAGATTGGCCTTCGCTTCCACCGCGTCACGGCGAGCCGCCTCCAGCTCGCCGGGTGCAACAGAGTTGATGGAGTGGCCGCGGTACTTGAGGAAGGCGCCGATCACGTCCCGTTCGTCGTCAAGCATCGTCATCCGTCCGCGCTCCCGCTGATCGAGGAACACCCCCCAGCTGTCCGGCGCCGGATGGACCAGGTCGGCCCGCCAGGCGATCCCCGCCATGCCCCAGGCCCAGGGCACGGTGTAGGCGTCCTCCGGATCGAAGGGCTGCTTCCGGAACCGGGGTGAGAGGTTGGCCAGGTTGGTGAGATACCGGCGGGAGAGGGGCGCGAGCAGGCCCGTCGCGGTCAACATCGGGAGGAGATAGTTGGTGCAGACGATCAGGTCGTACCCCTTCGCGCCGGCCTCGAGCTTGGCCGCCATCTCCTCCCCGCTCTCGAAGGTGTCGTAGGTCACCTTGACCCCGAACTCCTTCTCGAACCCGGGGACGACCTCCGGGCCGATGTAGTCCGACCAGTTGTAGATGTTGAGCTCCCCTTCGAGCGGGCCGAGCTCGGCACTCCCGGCGGCGGGGCCGGCGCGCTTCCGCGCGCACGATTCGAGCAGCACCGTCGCCGCCGGGAAGCCGGCCGCCACTGCCAAGGCTTGCTGGAACAGCTCGCGGCGAGAGAGCGACACGATGGGCCCCGATCAACCGCGGACGGCGTGCAACGGACGCTCGCGGGTCAGGCGGTCCGCCAGCCAGATCAGCACCGACGTGCCCAGCAGGATCAGCGTGCTGATGGCATTCACCGTCGGCTCGACGTTGCGCCGCACCATGCTGTAGACCACGACCGGCAGGGTCGAGGAACCGGTGCCCGCGACGAGCGAGGTGATAACGTAGTCGTCGAATGACATCGTGAAGGCGAGGATCGCTCCGGCCAGGATGCCGGGCCAGAGTTGCGGCACCGTGATGGTCCGGAATGCGGTGAGCTCGTCCGCGCCCAGGAGCATGGCCGCCTCTTCGAGACTCCGGTCCATCCCCGCCAGGCGGGCCCGGACCACCACCGTCACAAACGCGATGTTGAAGGCGATATGGGCGATGGTGATGGTTGGTAGACCCAACGGAATGCCGAGGAGGACGAAGAGCACGAGGAGCGAGATTCCCGCGATGACCTCGGGCGTCACGATCGGGAGGTAGAGCAGCACTTCCAGCGCGCGGCGCCCGGGAAAACGCCGCCGGGCGAGGCCGAGCGCCAGGAGGGTGCCGAAAAGCGTCGCAACCACCGTGGAGATGGTGCCCACGATGAGACTCGCCCGGAGCCCCCTCAAAATGTCGGTCCGCTCGGCGAGCCGACGGTACCAATCAAAGGTAAAGCCGGTCCAGGCCACCGAGTATTTCGAGGCGTTGAAGCTGAAGACCACCAGAACCAGCACCGGCAGGTGCAGAAAGAAATACACCGCCCCCACGACGGCGAGCAGCCAGGCCGGATAACGCCGCCTCACGGCACCACCGTCCCCTCCGGGCCGCGATCCCGCAGCCGGAGCGACAGCAGCACCGCGATCATCACCAGCGCCATGAGCACGAACGACGCGGCCGAGCCGAAGGGCCAGTTCCGGGCGACGGTGAACTGATTCTGGACCAGGTTGCCGATCATCACCTGCTTGGCCCCACCCAGCAGATCCGAGGTGATGAACGACCCGAGGGCCGGCACGAACACCAGCAGGGCGCCCGCCACGACGCCGGGCAGCGAGAGGGGAAGGGTCACTCGAACAAAGCGCGCTCCGGGCCGTGCGCCCAGCGCCTCGGCGGCCTCCAGGAGGGCGGGGTCGAGCTTCTCGAGGGAGGCGTAGATCGGCAGCACCATGAACGGCAGGAATCCGTACACCAGCCCGGCCAGCACCGCGAACGGCGTGTAGAGGAGCGCGAGCGGCTGCTGGATGACGCCGAGCCGGAGCAGCAGGGCGTTGATCAGCCCGGTATCCCGAAACAGAAAGATCATCGCGAAGGTCCGGACCAGGAAGCTGGTCCAGAAGGGAAGCACCACCAGGAAGAGGAGGAGGCCCCGCCGGCGGCTCCGCGCGATGACCCACGCAACCGGATAGCCGAGGAGGAGGCAGACGGCCGTCGCAATGGTGGCCCACGCCACGGTGCGCCAGAGAACCTGCAGGTACAGCGGATCGAAGAAGCGGCGGTAGTGCTCGAGGGTGAATCCCGGCTCGACACCCCCGTAGGTACCCCGGGGCATCACGCTGGCGGCGAGCATGAGGATCGTCGGCACCAGGAAGAACACCGCCAGCCAGCCCACGCCGGGAGCGAGCAGACTCCAGGCGCCGAGCCCGGGGCGCCGCGCCAGGGCGCCGAGCACCCGCCGCCGGAGGCCGCTCACTCTCCCTCCAGCAGCTGGGAGTCCTCGGGCAGCCAGCTCACGGCCACGCGGTTGCCGCGGGTCCAGCCCAGGGGGCGGGTGAGCTGGCCTTCATTGCGGAGCGCCACCGCAACCCGGGAGCCATCCGCCAGCCGTACCAGCACCCGCATCATCTCGCCGTGATAGATCACTTCGTCCACGGTGCCGTGGAGCGTGTTCTCGCCCGGGGGTGCCCCGCCCTCGGAAAAGAGGTCCATCCATTCGGGCCGCACCGCCAGACGAGCCACCTTTCCCTCAACCAGGCCGGGCTGGTCGGGCAGTCGGACCCGCCACCCCTCCGGGGTCACCAGCTCCCACAGCGTGCCGGTGGCTCGCCGGGGCGTGCCACTCAGGAGATTCGACTCCCCGATGAAGGTGGCCACGAAGCCGGTCTTGGGATTCTCGTAAATCTCCGCCGGCGACCCGATCTGGGCGATCCGGCCTCCGTGCATGACCGCGATCCGGTCCGACATCGTCAGCGCCTCATCCTGGTCGTGGGTGACGTAGACGAAGGTGATGCCGAGGGTCCGGTTCAACTGCTTCAACTCGAGCTGCATCTCCTTCCGGAGCTTGAGATCGATCGCGCCGAGCGGCTCATCCAGCAGCAGGATCTCCGGCTCGAGCACCAGGGCCCGGGCCAGGGCCACCCGTTGGCGCTGGCCGCCGGAGAGCTGGGCGGGGCGGCGGCGTGCGAACGCGGCGGGGTCGAGCCGGACCATTTCGAGCGCGCGGGCCACTCGGCCGGGGATGGCGACGGCGGGGACGCCGTGCCGTTCCAGCCCGAAGGCGACGTTCCGCTCGACCGTGAGGTGGGGAAAGAGGGCGTAGTTTTGAAACACCATGCCGAGGCGGCGTTCGTAGGGGCGCTTCCCGGCCGCCGGCTCGCCGGCAATGCGGAGCTCGCCGCCGTCGGGGTCGGGGTCCTCGAACCCGGCGAGGAGCCGGAGGGTGGTGGTCTTGCCGCAGCCGGAGGGCCCCAGGAGCGAGAAGAATTCTCCGCGCTCGATCTCGAACGAGACCGCATCCACCGCGCGGACGGTGTCGAAGCTCTTGCTGATGCGAGTGAACTGGACGATCGCCACGGAGACGAAACGTACGGACCGGGAATCGTCGGCGTAAGGCCCGCGCGCGCCGCGCTCTGGACGGCTCCCGGGCGAGGGTCTAGGTTCGAGCGAGGAGGTACCCCATGCATCGGCGCGAAGTGCTGAGCTTCCTCGGCGCGGCGGCCCTGGCGCCGCTCGTCGCCCCCCTCTCTCCTGAAGAGCGCTGGTCCCTCGGCGCCCGACTGCATCAGCGGATTCTCGGCGGCCCAGCGGCGGGCCGGGCGCTCGGCGCCGCGCAGATGGCGCAGGTCAGCGCCCTCGCCGATACGATCCTTCCGCGCACCGACACGCCGGGCGCGGTCGAGGTCGGGGTTCCCGCGTTCGTGGATCTCCTCCTCGCGGAGTGGTATCCCGACGCCGAGCGCCAGGAGCTGGTGAGCGGACTCGACGCCCTCGACGCGCGCTGCCGCGAGGCGCAGGGAAAGCCCCTCGCCGAGCTCGACCGGGCCGGCCGAGCCAGCTTCCTCGGTGGCGTGGATGGACACCCCGGGCCGAAGGGCTCTCCGGAGGCGGCGTACCGGAAGCTCAAGGAGGCGATGGTGTTCGGGTACCTCACCTCCCGACCGGTGGCCGAGCTGGTCCGCACCACCCCGATCATCCCGGCGCGCTTCGACGGCTGCATTCCGGTGGGAAGGGCACAATGAAACGAGCCCAGGACCGGAGTTATGACGCCATCGTCGTCGGCAGCGGGATCAGCGGTGGCTGGGCGGCCAAGGAGCTTTGCGAACGGGGGCTCCGCACCCTGGTGCTGGAGGCCGGGCGGAGCATCGATCCGGCACAGGACTACGTCGAGCACGTGCAGCCCTGGGAAAAACGGTTCCGGGGCTGGGGGGACCGGAAGGCGCTGGAACGGGATCAATTCATCCAGAAGAACTGTTACGCCTGTGACGAGTACAGCGGCAAGTTCTTCGTCAACGATCGGGACAACCCCTACGAATTCGATCAGAACAAGCCCTTCCACTGGATCCGGGGGCGCCACGTAGGGGGCCGCTCGATTACCTGGGGGCGGCAGGTCTATCGCTGGAGCGATCTCGACTTCGAGGCGAATGCGAAGGACGGGATCGCGGTCGACTGGCCGATCCGCTATGCGGACATCGCGCCGTGGTACGACCACGTCGAACGTTTCATCGGCGTCAGCGGCCAGGCGGAAGGACTCCCCCAGCTCCCCGACGGCCAGTTCCTCCCGCCGATGCAGATGCGCTGCGCGGAGCGCCTGGTTCGCGACAAGCTGATGGCCGCGTGGCGGGGCGAGCGGGTGCTGACCATCGGCCGGTGCGCCATCCTGACCCAATTTCACAACGGGCGTGCCGCCTGCCACTACTGCGGGCCCTGCGAGCGTGGGTGCATTACCCATTCCTACTTCAGCAGCCTCGGGTCGACGCTCCCGGCGGCCCGGACGACGGGGCGGATGACCCTCCGGCCCAACAGCGTGGTACACAGCGTCATCTACGACGAATCGAGAGACCGCGCCACCGGCGTCCGGGTCATCGACGCGCTGACGATGCAGGCGCTGGAGTTCAGCGCCCGAGTCATCTTCGTCTGCGCTTCGGCGCTGGAGTCGGCCCGTATCCTGCTCAACTCGAGGACGCCGCGCTATGCCGCCGGCCTGGGCAATTCCAGCGGGCAGCTGGGGAAGAACGTGATGGACCATGCGTTCGGCGCGGGAGCCCGGGGAACCATCCCGGGAATGGAAGACCAGACCTCCTACGGGCGCCGGCCGAACGGGATCTACATTGCGCGCTTCCGGAACGTGAAGGAAAAGCACCCCGATTTTCTACGTGGCTACGGCTTCCAAGGCGGGGCATCCCGCGGTGGGTCACCCCGGCCGACGGCGGGGTTCGGCCCCGAATTCAAGCAGGCGCTGTTCCGCAAGGACCTGGGACCGTGGGAATTCTCGATCGGGGGGTGGACGGAGTGCCTGCCCCGGGAGGACAACTTCATCGAGCTCCACCCCACGCTCACCGACAAGTGGGGCGTTCCGGCCCTCCGGGTGCAATGCAGCTTCGGACCGAACGAGCGGGCGTTGCTGGAAGACGTGCAGAAAACCGGGGCGGAAATGCTGGAGGCGGTGGGAGCGACGAACATCCACACCTACAACGACCACCTTCCACCCGGACTCTGCATCCACGAGATGGGCACCGCGCGGATGGGGCGCGACCCCAAGACCTCGGTGCTCAATCGGCATAACCAGGTCTGGGACGCGACGAACGTGTTCGTGACCGATGGTGCCTGCATGACCTCGTCGGGAAATCAGAACCCCTCCATCACCTACATGGCGCTGACGGCGCGGGCAGCCGAGTTCGCGTTGGCAGCCATGAAGCGGAACGAGCTTTGAGCATGCGGCGGAGGGACTTCCTCGGCGTGGCGGGTGCGCTCTGGGCGACCGAGGCCTTCGCAAGGGCCGAACGGCTGGGCGGCTGGGATCTCGCCCGGCTCGACCGGATCGGGATCCAGCTTTACACCGTGCGGCGGGAGCTGGCGAAGGACGTGGAAGGAACCCTCTCGCGGCTGGCGGCGATGGGATACCGGGAGGTGGAATTCGCCGGCTATCCTGAGGGGACGGCGCAGTCGCTTCGCGCCATGCTCGACCGCCTGGGACTCCGCGCCCCGTCCGGCCACGTCTCCCTCCAGGCGCTGCGGCGCGAATGGGATCGGACCCTCGATCAGGCGGCGGTGGTGGGCCAGGACTACGTCGTGGTGGCCTGGATCCCCGAGGAAGAGCGCCGGACGGCGGATGACTGGAAGCGTCTGGCCGCGGCGTTCAATCGCGCCGGGGAGGCGGCCCTGGCGCGAAAGATCGACTTCGCCTATCACAACCACGACGTCGAGTTCGCTCCGGTGGGGGCGACCGTCGGGTACGATATCCTGCTGTCCGAGACGGATCCGCGGTTGGTGCGGTTCGAGATGGATTTGTACTGGATCACCAAAGGGGGACGGGACCCGCTGGATTATTTCGCCAGGTGGCCGGGGCGGTTCCCGTTGGTGCACATCAAGGACATGGACGCGACGCCACGGCGGTTCTTTGCCGACGTGGGGAAAGGCACCATCGACTTCCGGCCGATTTTCCGGAAGGCCAAGCAGGCGGGGATCCGGCACTTCTTCTACGAGCAGGACGAGACACCGGGGAATCCGTTCGATAGCGCCAGGGCGAGTTACCAGTATCTCAAATCGCTGACCTTCTGAGCCACAGATTCCACAGATTGCACAGATGACCTCAACGGACGGATTGCGGCCATGAAGCGACGAGAAGCGGTGGGTGCGATGGTGGGTGCGACCGGCGTGCTGCTCGGGACGGGGCGCGGGGCGGTCGGCGCCCAGCCGGCCACCCCGCCACTGGTCCCGCCCGCCTCACGCCTCAAGCAATCGGTCTCCTACTGGCCCTACGGGAAGATCCCCCTTCCGGAGTTCGCCAGAGCGGCCAAGAAGCTCGGCCTGGCGGCGGTCGATCTGCTCCAGCCGGAGGAGTGGCCCGCGGTGCGCGACGCGGGGCTGGTCTGCTCAATGGGATACCCCACCAAGCGAAGGGATTTTCTGACCAGCGGCTTCAACGATCCGTCGCTGCACGACATGCTGATCGAGGAGCTGGAGAAGACGCTTCCGCTCGCCGCGGCCGCGGGCGTGCCGAACCTGATCGCGATGTTCGGCAACCGGAAGGGACGCGGCGACGAGGAAGGCGCCGCGAACTGCATCGCCGGGCTCGATCGCATCAAGGCGTCGGCGGAGCGGCACGGCGTGACGGTGTGCGTGGAGCTGCTGAACAGCAAGGTGGACCACAAGGACTACATGGGCGACCACACCGCGTTCGGCGTCAAGGTCATGGCGGGCGTGGGCTCACCGCGGGTCAAGCTGCTCTACGACATCTACCACATGCAGATCATGGAAGGCGACGTGATCCGGACCATTCGCGATCACCTGGTCCAGATCGGGCACTTCCATACCGGCGGGGTTCCGGGCCGGCACGAGCTGGACGATACCCAGGAACTCAACTGGCGCGCGATCTGTGGGGCGATCGCCGATGCGGGATACCCGGGCTACCTGGCCCACGAGTTCGTGCCCAGCCGGGACCCGCTGACGTCCCTGGGGGAAGCGGTCAGACTGTGTGATGTCTAGGGCCGCGCCGTCGGCCTCCCACGTGGCGCAGCTCGACGGGCTCCGCGCCCTTGCGGTGCTCGCGGTGATGGTTCGGCATTTCGTGCCGGCCACCCTCCACGTGGTGGACCTCGGCCGGTTCGGCGTCATCCTCTTCTTCGTGCTGAGCGGCTACCTCATCACCGGCATCCTGCTCGATTGCCGGGAGCGGCTGGATCGCACCGGTGAGTCGCCCCGGCTGGTAGCCATCCGTTTCTACGCCCGCCGATTCTTGCGCATTTTCCCGATTTACTACGCGACCGTGCTGACGCTGTTTGCGTTGAGCCTCACCGCGCGCCTCGGCGGCCTGGCAGCGTTCCGGCCGGTGCGGGAACAGGTCGGGTGGCTGCTCACCTACACGTTCAACATTCACTACGGCGTCACGCTGCAAGCGGCCGGCCCGTTGACCCACGTCTGGTCGTTGTGCGTCGAGGAGCAGTTCTACCTGGTCTGGCCCTCGATCCTCCTATTGGCGCCCCGCCGGATGCTGCTGCCCGGGCTGATCGGTGTCGCGGCGCTGGGCCCCGCCTACCGCTTCGTCGGGCTGCTGGCCCACTGGGGGTATCCCGCGGTCTTCTTCGTGACCCTGGGCTGCCTCGACTCACTGGCGCTGGGCGGCCTGCTGGCGCTGCTGCAGCGGCGCGGCGCGAATGGCGCCGCGTCGGCGCAACACCTCGTCCGACTCGCCCTCCCGGTGGGAATCGGGCTGCTGGTCGCGCAGGGGATCGCGCCGGGCTCGTTCCCCTGGCCCTTCTCGGACACCGCAATCGCGGCGATATCGCTCTGGCTGGTGGGCACCGCTACGATAGGATTTCGAGGGCTGTCCGGGCGGCTGTTGGAAGCCAGAGCAGCCCAGTACGTGGGGAAGGTGTCCTACGGGCTCTATCTCTACCATATACCGGTCTTGACGTTCGCCTATGTCCCCCTGGGCCTCCTCGGCATCGACGAGGAAAGCCTCGGGTGGGCCTTGCCGTTGCTGCTCGGGGCCGTGTCCATCGGCATGGCGGCACTCTCGTGGGAGCTGTTCGAGCGGCCGATCAATCGGCTGAAACGCCGGTTCCCCTACTTCAGCACCCCCGAACCGGCGTAGGTCCGCCGCGCACTCTCACCACCCCAGCGCCGCCGGCCCGGGGCGGGTAGTGAAGAATCGCGCTGCCTCGGCCAGGGAGGGAAATGCCCGGCGGTAGTCCTCGCCCCACTCCCGCAGAAACCGCTCGGAGCCGCCGGCCTCGACCATGGCCCAGACGCTTCCGCCGAACCCGGCCCCGAAAGCCGACGCGGCGGCGGCGCCGAGCCGGCGGGCGCTACGCTGGAGGTGGACCGTTTCGGGAATCTGATTTTGAAGACCCCGCTCGGCGCCGGCCTGCGAGGCATCCACCAGCGGACCGAGCGCGGGCAGATCTCCCCGCGCGAGCGCATCACCCGCCGCGGGGATGAGCCGTTCCGACTCGGATTCGAATTGCTCGAGCCGGGCCCGCAATGCCGGCTCTCCGCCGACCAGATCGGCCAGACGCGCCGGCGCGTCCGGCGCGCTTCGGAGCGCCGCCGCGAGGCTGTGATCGTCCCGCCCCGAGCCCTGCCGCCATCGCAGCAGGAGCTCGGCGGTCGCGGCGGCCGCGGCGTTGTAGGCCTCCCGCGCCGCGCCGCTCTTTTCGGCCACCACGCCGCTCACCCCGACCGCGAGCACCTGTCCGGCCGGAAACGGCACCGTTCGCTCGAGACGCACCGGTTCGAAGCCGCACTGCACCAGCGCACCGGGCACGGCGCAGAGGATGGCGGTCTGGTCCTGGCTGCCGCCGTGGATTCCCGCCCCCTGGTCGGCCGCGAAGAAGCCGAACGCCCTGCCGTTTTCGAGCGCCCCCAAGTAGCCGGCGAGGGCGACGAGATCGGGGAGTGCCGCGCGATAGTCGGCCCGATCGCCCATTCGGTTCGCGTCGGCGAGGGCGAGAAACGTTCCCACCACCAGCGCGCTCGAGCTGGAAATTCCGGCCGCCGGCGGCAGGTCGCTCTCGAACGCGAGGTCCACGCCCACCGAGAGCCCGGGAAAGTCCCGGGCCAGGCGGCGCGCGACCGTGGCGGGGTAGGTCGACCACCGTCCCCTCGGCACCTCGAGGTCGGGGCTGAGCGCGAGCGAGGCCGTGGCATCCGACGCGGCATCCACCACCCGGAGGCCGCTATCGCTCCGAGCCCGGGCAACGAGGCAGAAGCCCCGTTCGGTGGCGCAGACCAGGCTTCTTCCCCCGGCATAATCGGTGTGCTTTCCCATGAACTCGATACGGCCGGGGACGAAGTAGGCGCGGGTTGGCCCGGTGCTCCCCCTGCCGAGTAGCTCGAGCGCGCGCGCCGCGCGCTGAAAGAGCCCACCCTTGCGCGCCGCCTCCCGCGGGCTCATGCCCGCCGCCATCAATCGCTGTTCGGGCGACTCGCTCACGGCTGGACCTCGATATTTCGAAGCCGCCTGGTGACCACCGGGATGTCCTGCCGGGTAGAGAGATCGAGGACTG
>JBGPVQ010000021.1:0-14248 GCA_041491785.1 Gemmatimonadota bacterium
CACCGAGAAGCGCACCGGCAACATCAACTTCGGCGCCTCGGTGGGGCAGGGGGTCGGAATCGGCGGGTTCCTGGGCCTCGAGGAGCCGAACCTGTTCGGCAAGGCCAAGCGGGGGAAGCTCCAGTGGCAGTTCGGCCAGAATATCAACGATTTCAACCTGAGCTACACCGATCCTTCCATTCTGGAAACCCGGACCTCCGGCACCCTCTCGATCTTCAATTCGCGGCGGCGCTACACCATCGGTGATCTGGGCCGGCAACGGCAGCGCGGCTTCCAGGCGCAACTGGGGTTTCCGCTCTTCGGCTCGCGCTACACCAGGGTGTTCGCCTCCTGGGGGCTGCAGCAGATCCGCTATTCCGACGCCGCGGCCGATTTGAGCCGGGTGTTTTCCTGTGACAACTGCACTCGCTCCTCGGTGGGTCTGAGCGTGGCCCGGGATACCCGGATCGGCCTCCCGTTCGCCATCGCCGGCTCCTCGGTCACCCTGAGCGGCGAGCAGAATGGCGGCGTCCTCGGCGGCACCGGCAACTACCAGAAGTTCGACCTGGAGAGCAAGTGGTACACCCCCCTCGGCCGGCTTGGCGGGGGCGACCAGTTCGGCGGCGGGGTGCAATTCACCCTGGGCCTCACCGCCAAATCAGGGTTCATCGTAGGCGATGTGGGCCCGTTCTACACCGAGCTGTACTCGATGGGCGGTGTCCAGTACGGAATTCCGCTCCGGGGATACCAGGAATTCGCCATCACTCCGAACGGATTCGACGTCACCGCCGGCGGCTCCCAGGCCCAGGCGTCGTCGTTCGGCAAATCGTACGCCGCCTTCACCATCGAGGCGGGCGCCCGACTCAGCCAGGCGCTCTACTTCAACGTCTTCAGCGACGCCGGCAACGTCTATCGCCGGGTACGCGAGTACAATCCCACGCGGCTGTTTCGCAGCGTGGGCGCCGGCGTGGCCATCATCTCGCCGTTGGGACCGATCGGACTGGATCTGGGCTACGGCCTCGATCGGACCGACGTGACCGGTAAGCCGAAGCCCGGTTGGCAGCTCCACTTCCGGCTCGGCAATTTCTTCTGAGCCGCGGGATCAGACAGCGCAGCACACCTTGAGGGAGGGATCAGGAATGACCGTCGTCGTCCGGAGGCTCCTTACCGGCCTCACACTCGTGTCCCTTTGCGCCGCGGGCGCCGCCTCGGCGCAGCAGCCGCAGAACCCGGCGGGAGCCCCTGGCGGGAGCGCGGGCGGCCGCATCGCGTTCGTGAACGCCCGGGCGGTTCTCCAGGGCATGCCGGGGTACGCCAAGGCAGAAAGCACGTTCACGAAGGAGTACAACGCCGCCCAGGGAGACGCCCAGAAGATGCAGGCCGTCTTCGACTCGACCGTCGCGGCCTACCAGCAGTCCATGGCGATGCTCTCGCCCTCGGCCCGCACCGCCCGGGAGAAGGCCCTCACCGCGCAGAAGGACTCGCTCGACGCCAGGCTGGCCTCGCTCCGCGACAAGGTGGATGGCCGGGAGCGCGAGCTCCTCTCCCCCATGCAACAACGCCTCCAGGCCATCATCGATGGAATCCGCGCCGAAGGCAATTACTGGATGGTCATCGATCTGGGTAATGCCTCGGCGATACCGTTCCTGGTCTCCTACGACAAGTCGCTCGATATCACCGATCGGGTAGTGCGCCGGCTCCTGCAGAGCAACTGATCGTGCCCCGAGCGCCGGTGCCGCTCACCGTGCAGGCGGTGGCCGACCTGGTCGGCGGCCGCCTGGTTGGTAACGGCGCCCGGCTGCTCAGCGCCGTTGGGCCCCTCGAGGGGGCTGACGGCGAAACCCTCTCGTTCATGTCTTCCCGGCGCTACCTCGCCGAGTTCCGTGCCTCGGCGGCCGGAGCGGTGCTGCTCCACGCCGAAAACGAGAGCGAGTCCGCCGGCCCCGCGGTGCGGATCGTGGTCGGCGACCCGCAGGGCGCGATGGCCCGCGTGCTTGCGGCGATGTTCCCTCGGCCGGCCCTCGCCACCGGGGTCGATCCGAGCTCCCGCCTGGGGCGCGGGGTGCGCCTGGGGCAGGCGGTGGCGATCGGGCCCCACGCGGTGATCGGAGCCCACGCGGTGTTGGGGGACCGGGTCCGGCTCGGCCCCGGCGTGGTGCTGGAGGAGGGTGTGGTCATCGGTGACGACAGCGATCTCGGCCCGTACGTGGTCTGCTACGCGGGAACCCGGCTGGGACAGCGCTGCGTGGTGAAGGCCGGCGCGGTCCTCGGGGGCACCGGCTTCGGCTACATTTCAGGCCGGGATGGCCATCGGAGAATCCCGCACGTCGGGGGCTGCGTCCTCGGGGACGAGGTGGAGATCGGCTCCAACAGCTGCGTGGATCGCGGCAGCATCGACGACACGGTAATCGGGCGCGGGACCAAGATCGACAACCACGTGCACATCGGCCACAACGCCCGGGTGGGGCAGGGCTGCCTCCTCATGGGCGGAGTGCTGCTGGCCGGGAGTGCCGAGATCGGCAACGGGGTGATTCTCGCGGGGGGATCGGGGGTTGCCAGCCACGTGCGGGTGGGCGATCGGGCCCGCATCGGCGCCAAATCGGCGGTCGACTCCCCGGTCCCCGACGGCACCGACGCCACCGGGTACCCGGCCCGCCCCCACCGGGAATTCCTGAGGGCCCAGGCGACGCTCTACCGCCTGGCGAAGATCGCGCACAAGCTGGAGGCGCTGGTGGAGACGCGGAGCATGGATGCCTAGACGCACCATTACGGGGGTCGCCGAGGTCAGCGGCGTCGGGCTGCACACCGGGGCCCGGACCCGGGTGTCCTGCCGCGCCGGCGCGTCCGAGCAGGGGATCGTGTTCCGGCGGGTGGACCTCGAGGGGCAGCCGGAAGTTCCGGCCCGGGTGGAGCAGGTGGAAGCCACCGAGCGGCGGACCTCCATCGGGCACGGCAACACCACGATCCACACCGTCGAACACCTGCTGGCGGCGGTCGTGGCGCTGGAAATCGATGACCTGGTCATCGAGATCGACGGCCCGGAGCCGCCGATCGCCGACGGATCGTTCGGACCCTATCTCGACGCCCTCGAGAAGGCGGGGCTCAAGGAGCTAGACGGTGAGCCCTCCTCCTTCCGGGTCATGGAGCCCTTCACGGTAGCCGAGGGTGATTCCAGCTACGTCGTCGCTCCCAGCAAGGCGCTTCGCCTCACCGCGACCATCGAATGGGATCACCCGCTCATCGGTCGCCAGACCGGCTCTTGGGACATCACCCCGGCCGGGTTTCGGCGCGATCTGGCGCGAGCCCGCACCTTCGGCTTCGTCCAGGAGGTCGAGGCGCTCCGGAGCCGCGGCCTCCTCAAGGGCGGATCGATGGATTCGGCGGTGGTGCTCTCGGCTTCCGAAGTCGTCGGCACCACGCTCCGGTGGCCCGACGAATTCGTGCGGCACAAGGCGGGCGACATTCTGGGCGATCTGGCCCTGGTGGGGGGCCGGGTCGAGGCCCACGTCATCGCCACTCGGCCCAGCCATCAGGGCAACGTCGCGGTGGCGCGGTCCATCTCCCGGATGGCGTCGCGCAGCGGCGGGCAGATCCTCGACATCTCCCGGATCCTCGAGGTGCTGCCCCACCGCTATCCCTTCCTGCTGGTGGACCGCATCGTCGACCTGCAGCCCGGGCGCCGGTCGGTGGGCCTCAAGAACGTCACGATCAACGAGCCGTTCTTTCAGGGGCATTTCCCCGGGCACCCCATCATGCCCGGAGTGCTGATCATCGAGGCAATGGCGCAGGTCGGCGGAATGGTGCTGATGGAGGAGCTGCAGTCGCCCGGCGACAAAGTGGTGTACTTTCTTGCGCTCGACAACGTGAAGTTCCGCCGCCCGGTGGTTCCGGGAGACCAGCTGCGCTGCGAAGTGGACATGATCCAGTTCCGCGGCCGTACCGGTCGGCTCAAGGGTGTCGCCTACGTGAACGGCCAAGTGGTGGCGGAAGCCGAAATGCTTGCCCGCATCGTGGACCGATGAGCGCCATGATTCATCCCAGCGCGCTCGTGAATCCCGCGGCCGTTCTGGGCCGGGACGTCGAAATCGGCCCGTTCTCCATCGTCGGCCCGGGGGTGTCGGTCGGCGACTGCTGCCGGATCGGCCCCCACGTCACCCTGGAGAAGAACGTCCGCCTCGCGGCCAGGGTCCGGGTGGGGCAGGGCAGCATCCTCGGTGGCGATCCCCAGGACCTCAAGTATCGGGGCGAGGAGACCTGGGTCGAGGTCGGCGAGGAGACGGTCATCCGCGAATACTCCACCATCAATCGCGGCACTGCGGCCTCGGGAGTCACCCAGGTGGGTGCCCGCGCGCTGATCATGAGCTACGTCCACTTGGCCCACGACTGTCACGTCGGCGACGGGGTAATCATCGCCAACGGTACCCAGCTGGCCGGCCACGTCACCATCCACGACCGGGCCACCCTCTCCGGCCTGGTCGCGGTGCACCAGTTCGTGACCATCGGCTCGTTCGCATTCGTGGGGGGGATGTCCGGGGTCCGGCAGGACGTTCCGCCGTACGTCAAAGCGGCGGGCAATCCGGTGGAGCTCTACGGTCTCAATTCGATCGGCCTGGAACGCGCCGGCTTCCCGGCGGAGACCATCGCGGCGCTCAAGCGGCTGTATCGGCTCTTCTTCAATTCCGAGCTCAACTTCTCCCAGGCAATCGATCGGGCGCGCAGCGAGCTGCCGCCGCTGCCGGAGGTCGAGCGCTTCCTCGAGTTCGTCTCGAGCTCTCAGCGCGGCGTCCCGGCCTGATGCCCCGGCTTCCCATCGGCGTGATCGGCGTCGGAGCCCTCGGACGCCATCACGCGAGGCACCTCGCGGCCGCCAGCGGGGCGGCCCTCGTGGGGGTCCACGACATCGACCCGCTTCGGGGGGCGGAGGTGGCCGGCGCCTGCGGTACCCGCTTTTTCCCCGACCTGGACGGCCTGCTGGCGGAGGTCGAGGCGGTGACCGTCGCGGTGCCCACCCACGCCCACGCCGAGGTCGGGCTCCGGGCGCTGGACCGGGGACGCGCCGTGCTGATGGAAAAGCCGCTCGCCGCAACGCTCGAGGAGGCGGATGCCCTGGTGGCGGCGGCGCTCCGGCGCGGGGTGCCGTTGCAGGTCGGGCATGTGGAGCGATTCAATCGCGCGGTGCGCGCCGCCCGGCCGTACCTCAGCGATCCCCGGTACCTCGAGAGTGACCGCCTGGCTCCCTTCCAGCCGCGGGGAACCGACGTCGCGGTGGTGCTGGACCTGATGATTCACGATCTCGATCTGATTCTGCACCTGACCGGCGGTATCGAGGTCTCCGATGTCCGGGCCAGCGGAGTCGCAGTGCTTTCCCCCCTCCTCGACATGGCCAACGCGCGGGTCGAGTTCGCCTCGGGCGCCGTGGCAAACGTCACCGCCTCCCGGGTCGCACGGGAGCGGGTGCGCCGGCTTCGCATCTTCCAATCCAGCGGCTACCTCTCCCTCGACCTTGGCGAGGGCCGGGGCGAATTCATGCGCCTCAGGGAGGGGTGGCGCGAGTCGGGGGGGGCAACACTCGCGGCCATCGTGGAACAAGTGCCGCTCGAAGCCCCCGCGGCGGACGCGTTGGCCCTCGAGCTCGAGAGCTTCGTTCGGGCGGTGCGGGGAGACACCGAGGCCGTCGTGACCGGGGCGGAGGGGAGGGCGGCGCTCGCGCTGGCCCTCCGGGTGACCGAAGCGGTGCAGCGTACGCCGGTGTCCCTGCCGGGGCGCTAGGCGGGGCGGGGCGCAGGGTGGCCCGCGTGACGCCGCGAATCTTTCTCTCCGCGGGCGAGCCCTCCGGGGATCTCCACGGAGGCCCCGTCGTCACGGCGCTCCGGGCTCGGTTCGCCGGCGTGGCCATCGACGCCCTGGGAGGCCCGCGAATCGCCGCGGCCGGCGCCACGATCCGGCACCCGATGGAGCGCTATACCGTCCTCGGCTTCGTCGAGGTCCTGAGCAAAGTGCCGGCGCACCTCCGGCTGTTGCGGTCACTGGAGCGGGACTTTCGCGCGGGGCGTTACGACCTCACGCTGCTGATCGACTACCCCGGCTTTCACGTACGGGTTGCGGAAGCGGCCCGGCGGCACGGAGTGAAGGTCTTGTACTACATCGCACCCCAGTTGTGGGCCTGGCGTCCGCAGCGCGCCCGGCGGCTGGCCGCCGCGGTGGACCGGCTCGCCGTGGTGCTCCCCTTCGAGCCCGCGTTCTTCGCGCGGCACGGGATCCAGGCCGAGTATGTGGGCCACCCGCTGCTGGACCGCCCCGCGCCTCCCGGGCGCGTCGGGGCGCGGGAGGCGCTGGGGATCGGAGACGCGGAGCGGGTGTTGGGCCTCTTCCCGGGGAGCCGCCCGCAAGAGGTTGCCCGACTGTGGGGCCGGTTCCGCGAGGCGGGCCGGGCGCTGCTGGCCGCGCATCACTGCGACCGGGTCATCGTGGCCGGAACCGCCGAGGGGAAGTACCCCGACGCCGAGGGATTCACCGTGCACCGCGGACCGGCGGCGGGCGTGTTTGCCGCCGCCGATGCGGCGCTCGCCAAATCGGGCACCACCACCCTCGAGGCCGCCCTGGCCGACGTCCCGATGGTGGTAGCGTACCGGGCGCACGCCCTCACCGCCTGGGTGGCTCGGCGGCTGATCACGGTGCCGTGGATCAGTCTGGTGAACCTGGTGGCGGAAGCGCCAGTGGTGCCGGAGCTGGTGCAGAGCGCGGTGACCCCGGAAAGTCTGATTGCGGCGGTACGGCCGCTGCTCGATCGGGGCGGCGCCGCAGCCCGGGCGCAGCGGGACGGGCTCCGGCTGGTGCGGGAACGGCTGGGCGGAGGCGGTGCGGCGGAACGGGTCGCAGCGATCGCGGGGGAGCTGCTCGATTGAGGATCCCGGTTTCGCCCCGAGCGGCGGCGCTGCTGGCGGGACCGGTGGTGTCCCTGCTGGCCCGCACCTGGCGCGTGGAGACGGTACGCGAGGAGGCTTGGCGTCAGCTGGCCCGGACGGGGACACCCCACGTGTTTCTGCTGTGGCACGACGCCCTGCTGCCGCTCCTCTGGCACCACCGCGGGCGGGGCGTGACCATCGTGGTCAGCGATGCCCAGGACGGGCGCTTCCTCGCGGAGTACGCCCGGCGGATCGGCTACCAGGCGGCACGCGGCTCGAGCACCCGCGGAGGGGTTCGCGCGCTCATCGGGGCGGTCCACGCCCTGCGGGAAGGGGGCGTGGTAGCATTCACCCCCGACGGGCCGCGCGGACCGCCACGGGTGTTCAAGGGGGGCGTGCTGCTGGCCGCCCAGCGGGGTGGGGGCACCGTGGTGCCGCTGCACGCCGGTGCCGATCGGGCCTGGCGGCTGCGGTCCTGGGATCGGTTCATGATTCCGAAGCCGTTCGCCCGAGTTCGAATCGCCTATGGCACCCCATTTCGGGTCGCGCCGGGTGAAGCGGGGATGGACGCGGCCCGGCTCCAGGCGGAAGCGGAGCTGGCGCGCGCGGTGCGGGAGGCAGAATGGGACGACGGGGCGACGGGCACCGACTGATTCGGTGGCTCTGGACCAGCCGGCGGGTCGACGCCCGCCTGGCCCGCTTGGCGCTGCTTCCGCTCGCCGGCGTCTGGCGGGCCGGGATGGCCCTGCGCAATCTCGCTTTCGACCAGGGGTGGATTCCGGTCCGGGAACTGCCGCTGCCCGCCGTGGGGATTGGCAACCTCTCGGTCGGCGGCTCCGGGAAGACCCCGATTGCAAGTTGGATCGCCGCGCACTACGCGGCCCGCGGGCTGGTTCCCGGAATCCTGCTCCGGGGCTACGGCGGTGACGAGGTCCTGGTCCACCAGCACCAGGTTCCGTCGGCCCGGGTCGTTTCCGATCCCGACCGGCTGGCGGGTGCCGAGCGCGCCTTGGCGCGCGGAGCCCAGGTTCTGGTGCTGGACGACGCCTTCCAGCGGCGCGACGTTTGGCGGGATTTCAACATTGTGGTGGTGAGCGCCGATGCCTCCCGCGCGGTGCGGTGGCCGCTTCCGGCGGGGCCTTGGCGTGAGGGCCTGGGGGCGCTCCGGCGGGCGGACGCGGTCATCGTCTCCCGGAAGCGCGCGGATGCGGCCGCGGCGCTCACCCTGGCCCACGCGCTCGCCCCGAGGGTGAAGGGGCCGGTGGGGGTCGTCCATCTCGGCGTCCGGCGATACGAGGGGCTGGTGTCCCGGAAGCCGACTCCGACGGCGGATCTCGAAGGTCGCCGCGTGGTGGCGGCCTCGGCCATTGCCGATCCCGATGCGTTCGTCGCGCAGACCAAGGCGACCGGCGCGCAGGTCCAGGTGGCGACTTGGCGGGACCACCACGATTTCCGGGACGAGGATGTGGCGTGGCTGGCCAAGGCCGCGCGCAAGGCGGACTACGTGGTGTTGACCGAGAAGGATGCGGTGAAGCTCCGCGACCGCTGGCCGGCCAGCGTGCCCGAGCCTCTGGTCGCGGTGCTGAATCTCACGTGGGAAGACGGGGAGGCCGCGATCACGGCCGCGCTGGACGCGATCGTCACCCCGGTCGACCGGCTCTAGCCCCAACGACGCGACACGACCCGAGCGGAGACATCAGCCATGGCACACGCGCCTCCCAAGCACCTCATCGGGCAGGAGAAGGACACCTTCCTGGGTGGGGAGAACCCCTTCGAGTCCATGATGGCGCGGTTCGACGAGGCCGCCCATCACCTGAATCTGGAGCCGGGCCTGCGCAAGGTGCTCCGGCACCCCGAGAAGCAGATCATCGTCGCCGTGCCGGTGCTCCAGGACAACGGCGAGGTCGAGGTGTACACCGGGTACCGGGTGCTCTACAACACCGCACGCGGGCCGGCCAAGGGCGGCATCCGCTTCGACATGCAGGTGACCCTGGATGAGGTCACCGCCCTGGCCGCGTGGATGACCTGGAAGTGTGCGGTCGTGAATCTCCCGTTCGGCGGGTCCAAAGGCGGCGTGGTCTGCGACCCGGCCAAGATGTCGATGGCCGAGCTGGAGCGGCTCACCCGGCGCTACACCTCGGCGATCATCGACACCCTGGGCCCCGACTCCGACGTCCCGGCGCCGGACGTCAACACCAACGAGCGGATGATGGCGTGGATCATGGACACCTATTCCATGCACAAGCGCCATACCGTGACGGCAGTGGTGACCGGGAAGCCGATCCAGATGGGCGGGTCCCTCGGGCGCCGCGAGGCCACCGGCCGGGGCTGCATGATCGTGACCCGCGAGGCCCTGAAACAGCTCAAGATGCCCATCGCGGGTACCCGGGTGGTGGTACAGGGGTTCGGCAACGTGGGCTCGATCAGCGCCCAGTTGATGGAAGAGCAGGGAATGAAGATTCTGGCCGTGAGCGACAAGGAAGGCGCGATCTACAATCCCAAGGGGCTGGACATCAAGAAGGTGATCGCCCACGTCAAGAAGGAGCGGGTCCTCCGGACCTACAAGGACGCCGAGCATATCGGGAACGCCGACCTGTTCAGCCTCGACTGCGACGTGCTGGTACCCGCGGCCCTCGAAAACGTCATCACCGACCAGAACGCCAGCCGGATCCGCGCCCGGATCATCTGCGAGGGTGCCAACGGTCCCACCAGCGCCGACGCCGATCAGATCCTCCAAGATGCCGGTATCCTGGTCGTTCCCGACATCCTGGCCAACGCCGGCGGCGTGACGGTCAGCTATTTCGAGTGGGTCCAGGACCGGGGCGGTTATTTCTGGGACGAGGAAACCGTCAATAGCCGGCTCGAAAAGATCATGGTGAGCTCCTACCAGGAGTGCGCCGGCATGTCGGGCCGCAGCGACGTCAGCATGCGGATCGCGGCATACATGGTGGCGATCGACCGGGTGGCGCAGGTGCACCGGCTGCGCGGGATGTATGCGTAGGGAGTCGGGGAGCTAGGGAGCTAGGGAGCCAGGGGGCCGGTCATGGAGACGGTTCTGCTTGCCGTGGGAAAACTCCGGCCCTGGTGCCGCGCGGCGTGCGATGAGTATCTGAAGCGGATCCGGCGTTACGGCCCGACCGCCGAGCGCGAAGTGCGGGAGGCCGGCCGGGCCGGAACCTCCGCCCTGCGGCGGCGGGAGGAAACCGCGCGGCTCGAGGCCGCGATTCCACCCGGTGCGACGGTGGTCGTACTGGACGGCGGCGGGACCGCCTGGAGCAGTGAGGAGCTGGCGCGGCGGCTCCAGGGGTGGCGCCTCGCGGCCCGGCCGCTGGCGGTGGTCATCGGTGGCGCCTTCGGCCTCGAACCGGGCTTCGCGCGGGCCACCGACCACCGGTGGAGTCTCGGCCCGCTCACCTTGCCGCACGAGATGGTCCGGTTGATCGTCCTGGAGCAATGGTATCGCGCTTGGACGATCCTCCGGGGGGAGCCGTATCACAAGGGTGCCTGATTGGTTCGAGGAGTACTTCGGCGAGGAGTACCTCCTCCTCTACCCGCATCGCGACGAGGAGGATGCCGAACGGCTGGTGGATCTCATCTGCCGGACCGTCGGCCTGGCGCCGGGATGGAGGGTGCTCGACGTCGCCTGCGGGGCGGGGCGGCACGCCGCCGCCTTCCGGGCGCAAGGAGCGGTGGTGGTGGGGCTCGATCTTTCCCAGCACCTGCTGCAGTATGCCCAAGGCTCCGCGCGAATACCCGTCATCCGGTCCGACGTCCGCCGGATTCCGGTTCGCGCCGGCCGGATGGACCTGACGGTGAACCTCTTCACCAGTTTCGGCTACTTCGACTCCGACGGGGAACATGCCCGCGCCATGCGCGAGATGGTGGCGACGATCCGGCGGCAAGGATGGTTCGCGATGGATTTTCTGAATGCGGCGCGGGTGCCCCGGGACCTTGAGGCCCGCGAGGAGGGCCGGCTGGGGGAGCGCCCGGTGCAGATCCATCGCTGGCTCGATCCCGCGGGGGAGTACGTGTTCAAGAGCATCACCACCGCCGATGGGCGGCGGTTCGTCGAGCGGGTCCGCCTGTTCGACCCGGTCGAACTGGAACGGCTGATCACCGCGGCGGGCTGCACGGTCCGGCAGCGCCTGGGCGACTACGCCGGCGGCGCGCTGACCGAGGAGTCCCCTCGGGTGATCCTCGTGGGACAAGTGGCGTGATACTTCCCATCATCGATACCCCGCTCGGCGAGCCGGTGCGGGTGCCCGGGCAGCGGGCGGCGGCGTGGAATACGGCGTTCGATCCGGCCATCGTCCCCGCCCCCGGTGCCCCCGCGCTGGTGGCCCGCCTCCGGGCTCCCGGCACGCTGGTCGTGACCACCGGCCAACAGGCGGGGCTCTTCACCGGCCCGTCCTACGCCGTGACCAAAGCGCTCTCGGCGCGGGGGCTGGCCCTCGCCCTGGAGCGCCGCTGGGGCCGCCCGGTTGTGCCGGTGTACTGGATTCCCGGAGACGATCACGACTTCGAGGAGGTGGCCGCGGTTTCCTGGCTCGATGGTGAGGGCCGCCTCGCGACCGCCTCGCTGCCACCGCGCGCCCCCGACGCGCCGCTCACCCCGATGTGGCGACAGCCATTGGGCGATGGGGTCACCGCGGCGCTCAATGCCATCGAGCGCTCGTTTCCCGCCTCCGAAACCCGGGAGGCAACGGTCGCCTGGCTTCGCCGCCACTACCGGCCCGACGCGACGGTGGCGGGGGCCTATGCGGCCGCGCTGGCGGAGCTGCTTACTCCGCTCGGCATCCTGTGCGTCGAGAGCACCCACCCCGCGGTGAAACAGGCCGCAGCACCCCACCTGCTTCGGGCGCTGGAACAGGCGGCTGTCCTCGACCGGGAGCTGGTGGCCGCGGCCGCCGAGCTGGTCGCGGCCGGCCGGGACCCCGGCGTCGCGGTGGGCGACGGCGCCTCACTGGTGTTCCTCGATGGCGGGCTCGGCCGCGACCGGCTGGTGGCGGGCCCCAGCGGATTCGTCACCCGCCGAGGGCATTCCGTCCTGGGAATGCCGGAGCTGGCGCGGATCGCCGCGGAAGAGCCGACCCGGCTCTCGGGGAATGTCCTGCTGCGGCCGGTGCTCGAGAGCGCGCTGCTGCCCACCGTGGCGTACGTGGCCGGCCCGGGCGAGCTGCGCTACCTGGCCCTCGCGGCGCCGGTGTACCAGCGGCTCGGTGTCCCCCGCCAGCTGCCGGTGCCGAGGTGGGCGGGGTTCCTGCTCGAAGCCCGGGTGACCCGGACGCTCGAGAAGTTCGGCGCCACCCTCGATGACCTGCTGACGGAGGGAACGGCGCTCGAGGCACGGATCGCCCGCCAAGCGCTTCCGGAGGGTACCGAGCGCGCGTTTGCCGGGCTGCGGGAAGCCATCGAGAGCAACTACGATCCGGTCATTCGCGCCGCCGCGACGGTGGACCCCACCATGCAGCGCCCGGCGGCCACCGCCCGCGGACAGGCGCTGCATGCGGTACATGAGCTGGAGAAAAAGCTGCTGCAGCACGCCCGGAAGCGGGAAGCCACGGAGCTCGCGCAAGTGGCCCGGGCCCGGCTGTCGATCCGGCCGGAAGGAAAGCCTCAGGAGCGGGTGCTCTCGATGGCGGGCTTCCTGGCCCGCTACGGAAGCGAGCTGCTCGGCTCCCTCGCAGAGCATATCGAGGGCTGGTACGCCCGCGCTCTTGAAGCCGCTCCGCCAACCGCCTAGACTCGATTCATGGGCCTGCTCGAGCTGGTGCTGCTGGTGGTGCTGGTCATCCCCATTTTCGCGATCCTCACCGATTCGCCGCTGGGGCGGGCGCTGGCCCGGCGGCTTGAGGGCCGCAACGCACCCCCGCCCGAGCTTGGTGAGCTGGCCAAGAAGGTGGATCTCCTCGAAGGCGAGGTGGAGGATCTTTCCCGTGCCGTCGAGACGTTGAAAGAGGCGAACCAGTTCTTCCAGCGCCTCTTGGAGGAAGGCGGCGGTCGGCCCCCGTTGCCGCCGAACCGGTCACCCTGAGCGCCCCCCGGCGCGGCGCGCCGGCGCTGGTCGCGGCCGGTATCTTCCTGAGCCGGATCGCGGGCCTGGTCCGGCAGCGGGTGCTGTCCCACTTCCTCGGGCTCACCGATGCGGCGGACGCATTCGCCGCGGCGTTCCGAATCCCCAACTTCCTGCAGAACCTGTTCGGCGAAGGGGTGCTCAGCGCCTCCTTCATCCCGGTCTACGCGCGCCTGGAGGCCCAAGGGCGCCACGAGGACGCCCGGAGGGTGGCCGGGGCCACTGCGGGGCTGCTGGCGCTCACGGTGGCGATCCTGGTGGCCGCCGGCATCACCGGCGCGCCGTGGCTCCTCGACATTCTCTATCCGGGCTTTGCCGGCGCCAAGCGGGAACTTGCCCTGCGGCTCACCCGGATCCTCTTTCCGGGCACCGGCCTCCTGGTTCTGTCCGCCTGGTGTCTGGGCATTCTCAACAGCCACCGGCGCTTTTTCCTCTCCTACGCCGCGCCGGTGGTCTGGAATGCCGCAATCATCGCAGCCACCCTGCTGCCGCCGAGCGGGTCCGCGGGGGAAGCCATCGTCGTCTGGACCGCCTGGGGGGCAGTGGCCGGGGGCCTCCTCCAGTTCGCCATTCAGCTCCCGGCGGTGTGGCGCCTGACCGGAGGGATCCGGCCTTCCCTGGGCCGGGGAGACTCCAACACCCGGACGGTCCTCCGGAACTTCTTCCCGGCATTCATCGGGCGTGGCGTGGTGCAGATCAGCGCCTTCGTGGATTCGATCCTCGCCAGCCTGCTGCCGACCGGCTCCGTCGCGGCCTTGGCCAACGCCCAGACTCTCTACACCCTCCCGGTGAGCCTCTTCGGCATGTCGGTTGTGGCGGCGGAGCTGCCCGAGCTCTCCGCGCTGGCCGGCGGGCCGGACGCCGCCCACCCGGCGCTCCGCGAGCGGATCCAGCGAGGCATGCAGCACATCGCCTTCTTCATCATTCCTTCGGTGGTGGGACTCGCCGCGCTGGGCCAGGTGATCGCCGGCGCGGTCTTCCAGACCGGAAAGTTCACCGAGCACGACGCCCGGTTCGTCTGGGGAATCCTGGCGGGCTCCACGGTGGGGCTCCTCGCCAGCACGCTGGGACGATTGTATTCATCGGTGTGGTACGCCCTGCACGACACCCGCACCCCACTCAAGTTCGCCCTGCTGCGCGTGGCGCTGACCACCGCGCTCGGCTATGTGTCGGCCGTGCATCTTCCCGGCTGGCTCGGGATCGATGCCGGGTGGGGCACCGCCGGGCTCACCGCGTCCGCGGGCGTCGCCGGGTGGGTCGAGTTCCTGTTGCTGCGTCGCGGCCTCGACCG
>JBGPVQ010000022.1:0-14074 GCA_041491785.1 Gemmatimonadota bacterium
CTCGCCGAGACGCCGGAGCACCGCCTGATAGAGCTCCTCCTTGCTTCCGAAGTAGTAGTAGAGCAGGGCCGGATTGAGCCCGGCCCGGGCCCCGATCTCCTTGATGGTCGAGGGGCCGAAGCCCTTGCTGGCGAAGAGCGATTCGGCGGCGTCGAGGATGTGATCCCGCGCAGACAGGGTATCGGTGGTTGTCACGGCTCTTAATTAACTGATTAATCAAAACACAGTCAAGACAGGGTCCCCCTTCGGTGTCCCGGCGACTGCCGCAGAGGGTCGCTCGCCGGTTGAACCGCTCCGCTAAGCCAGCTATAATTAACGGCTTATGTTCGACGAGCTGTCCTCCAAGCTCGCCGGTGCCCTGCAGCGGCTTACCGGCCGAGGCGTGCTCTCCGAGGATGCCGTCCGGGAGGGGCTGCGGGAAATCCGCCGAGTCCTGCTTGAAGCCGACGTCAGCTTCGATTTGACCCGCCAGTTTCTCGAGCGGGTACAGGAAAAGGCGGTCGGGCAGCAAATCCTGAAGGCGGTGCGTCCGGGGCAGCAGCTGGTCAAGATCGTCTATGACGAGCTGGTGGTCATGCTGGGCGAGAAGCAGGCGCCGATGGTCTACGCGTCGGTACCACCGACGGTGATCCTCCTCGTCGGGCTGCAGGGCTCGGGCAAGACGACGACCGCCGGCAAGCTCGCGAAGCGCCTCAAGCTGGAGCAAAAGGCGCCTTTCCTCGTCGCCGCGGACGTCTACCGCCCGGCGGCGGTGGAGCAGCTGGTAACGCTGGCGACCCAGGTGGACGTCGGGATTCACCACGAAGCGGGTGCGCCCGACGTGGTGGCGCTGGTGCGGCGGGGCATCGAGGCGGCGGGAAAGGCGCGGGCCCGCACGGTGCTGGTGGACACCGCCGGTCGCCTGCAAATCGACGAGGAAATGATGCGGGAGCTGCAGCGGCTCAAGGCCGCCGTGAGCCCGCAGGAAATCCTCCTCGTGGCCGACGGGATGACCGGGCAGGACGCCGTGCGCATCGCGCAGGGCTTCCACCAGGCCCTCGGGATCACCGGGGTGATCCTGACCAAGATGGACGGCGATGCGCGCGGTGGCGCGGCCCTCTCCATCTACGGGGTGACTCAGGCGCCGATCAAGTATGTCGGCGTGGGAGAGAAGCTCGACCAGCTGGAGCCCTTCCACCCCGAGCGCATGGCCGGGCGGATTCTGCAGCAGGGCGACGTGCTCACGCTGGTGGAGAAGGCCCAATCCGCGGTGGACGAAGACGAGGCCCGGCGCCTCGCCCGGAAGGCCACCTCCAAGAAGGGTCTGGATCTCCAGGACTTCCTCGGTGCCATGAAGCAGATGCAGAAGCTCGGGCCGCTCAAGAACGTGCTGGGGATGCTGCCGGGGGTGAACCCCCAGATGCTCAAGGCGGCCAAGGTGGACGACCAGCGTCTCAAGCACGTCGAGGCCATCGTCCTCTCGATGACCAAGGCGGAGCGGGCCGACCCCGACGTCATGAACGGCTCCCGCCGGATGCGGGTGGCCCGGGGCGCCGGCCGCACCGTGCAGGAAGTGAATCAGTTGCTGTCCCAGTTCAAGCAGATGCAGAAGATGATGAAGGTCGCGGGCAAGCCGGGCGCGAAGCTTCCCTTCGGTCCCCGGTTTCCCGGTTCATACCCCGGGAAGAAAGACAGACGCATGAGCACACGGATTCGCCTCCGCAAGATCGGCCGCAAGAAGCTGCCGCTCTACCGCATCGTGGTTGCCGACAAGGAGTCGCCCCGGGACGGGCGCTTCATCGAAATCCTCGGGACCTACGATCCGAAGCAGGAAGGCGCCAAGAAGGTCGTGGTCGACGTCGCGAAGGCCAAGAGCTGGCTGGCTAAGGGTGCCACCGCCACCGATACCGTCGCGGCGCTCCTCAAGTCGGCCGGCGTCATCAGCGCTGGGGCGTAGTGACCGTGGAGGAACCGCGCCACTTGGTGGTGGGGCGGCTCCGTAAACCGCACGGCCTGAAGGGTGACTGTGCGGTGTTCCCGCTGACCGACACACCCGCGCTGGCCTTCGCGGCGGGTCGGACGGTCTGGCTCAAGAATGTGGCGGGAGCCATGGTAGGCGGGCCGCTGGTGATCGCGCGGAGCCGTTCCTACCATCGGCAGTGGCTGGTCGCGTTTGAGGGCCACCTCCACGTCGATGCGGTCCGGCCGTGGGGCGGCGTGTTCCTCGCGGCGGAGGCCACGGGGCTCGAGCCGCCCGCCGAGGGCGAGGTGTACCTCCACGAGCTGATTGGCTTCGCGCTGCGGGATCCGGCCGGCGCGCCGCTGGGGCTGGTGACCGACGTGGTCGAAATGCCGGCCGGTCTGATGCTCGAGGTCCAGGGGCCCCAGCGGGAGTTCCTGGTGCCCTTCCGGAAGGAATTCGTGGTGCGGGTGGATCGGGAGGCGCGGCGGCTGGTGGTCCAGCTGCCGGAGGGGCTCGCGGAGCTCTAGGAAACAGGATGCTGACGATCAACGTCGTGGCCCTCTTTCCCGAGGCGCTCCAGCCGATGCTCCGGGCGAGCATCCCCGGGCGGGCGCGGGAGGCGGGGCTGGTGGAGTATCGGCTGCTCCAGCTGAGAGACTTCACCCACGACCGCCACCAGACGGTGGACGACTACGCTTACGGCGGCGGCGCGGGCATGGTGCTCAAGCCGGAGCCGTTCTTCGAGGCGGTGGAGTCGCTGGGCCCGGAGCGCCGCGGCCCCATCGTGCTGCTTTCCGCACGGGGCGAGCGGTTCGACCACCGGCGGGCGGTGCGCTACTCGCTGGGGCCGGAGCTGACGCTGCTCGCCGGCCATTACAAGGACGTGGATCAGCGGGTGGTGGAGGGGTTGGGGGCGGAGGAAGTCTCGATTGGAGACTTCGTGCTGAGCGGCGGGGAACCCGCCGCGCTTTGTCTGATCGACGCGGTGGTGCGGCTGTTGCCGGGCGCCCTGGGCGATCACGAGTCCGCCAGCGGCGATTCTCACTACGACGGGCTGCTGAGCCCGCCGAGCTATACCAGGCCGCCGGAGTACCGGGGCCTCGCGGTGCCGGAAGTCCTCCGCTCCGGCAACCATGCGGAGATCGCCGAGTGGAAGCGGGAGATGGCGGAGCGGCTGACGGCGGAGCGACGGCCCGACCTCTGGGCCGCGTGGAAATCTGACGGAGGAGACGACGATGGAACGCGTGGGAGCGATCGCCCGTGAGGGCTTGAAGACCGACCTGCCGACGTTCGCCGCGGGCGACACGCTGCGGGTGATGGTCCGGGTTCGTGAAGGCGACAAGGAGCGGCTGCAGGCCTTCGAGGGCGTCTGCGTGGCGCGCCGGGGCGGCGGCATCGACGAGACCTTCACCGTGCGGAAGCTCTCCGCCGGCGTCGGCGTCGAGCGCATCTTTCCGCTCCACGCACCGACCATCAGCTCGATCGAGCTGGTGCGTCGTGGCCGGGTACGCCGGGCCAAGCTCTACTACCTGCAGGCGCTCTCCGGCAAAGGCGCCAGGATCCGGGAGAAGAAAGAGCCATAGCCGGGTGGCCCGCGCCGTGCGCCCCCTGCCGACGCTTGCGCGGGAGCGCCTCGCGTGGGCGGAGCACCGGTTGCTGGTCGGGGTGGACGAAGCCGGCCGCGGCCCCCTGGCGGGTCCGGTGGTGGCCGCGGCCATCGTCTTTCCCCCCGGCGCCGATCCGATCGACGGGGTCCGCGACAGCAAGACCCTTCCCCCCCCGCGTCGCGAGGCGCTGGCCCTCCTGATCCGCGCCGGCGCCATCCGGCTCGGCGTGGGGGCGGCGTCGACCCGGGAAATCGACCGCCTGAATATCCGGGTCGCCACCGCACACGCGATGCGCCGGGCGGTGGCGCGGGCCCTGGCCCCCTGGCTCCCCGGCTCCCCGGCTCCCTCGTTCATCGTGCTGGTCGACGGGCTGCCATTCGCCGAGCTCGGATTCCCCCACGAGGCCATGGTCGACGGTGACGCCCACTGCTACAGCGTCGCCGCCGCCGGCATCGTGGCCAAGACGGTGCGGGACCGGATCATGCGCGGCCTCGCGCCGCGGCACCCGGCCTATCGCTGGGAGACCAACATGGGATACGGCACCGCGGAGCATCTGGCGGGGATCGCTTCGGCGGGGACCACCCGGCATCATCGGATGAGCTTTGCCCCGATGGTGCAGCGGGAGCTCTGGGGCTAGGCCCCCGCCGGTTTTGCTTCCCGGGCGGTTTCGCGGCAGTTTTCCGGAGAGGGGGCGTAGCTCAGCTGGTAGAGCAGCGGGCTTTTAACCCGTAGGTCGTGGGTTCGAGTCCCACCGCCCTCATTCCGCTCTCCTGTTGACATTCTACAAGAGTGATGGTATCCTCTTGTCGAACGTCTAGGGGAGCAGCCATGCCGAAGTCCCCGCCCGATCTTCTCCAGGGCACCCTCGATCTCCTCATCCTCAAGACGCTGAGCGGCGGACCGATGCACGGCTGGGGTGTGTCCCAGCGGATTCTGGAAACCTCCCGGCAGCTGCTCCAGGTGCAGCAAGGCTCGCTCTACCCCGCGCTCCACCGCTTGGAAGAGAAGGGATGGATTGCCGCCGAGTGGGGCACCTCCGACAACAACCGTCGGGCCCGCTTCTACCGGCTCACCGCGGACGGCCGCCGCCAGTTGGTCCGGGAAACCGAAAGCTGGCGGCAGTTCGCGGGGGCGGTGCACTTCGTCCTCCAGGCCGGCTGAGCTCCCGATGTCTCCCTTCACTCGGTTGTACCGCCGTCTCAAGACGGTGTTGTTTCCCCGGACGATGGAGGCGGAGCTCGACGAGGAGATCCGCTTCCACCTGGACATGGAAGCCCAGAAAAATCGCGGGCTCGGGATGGATGAGGCGGTGGCGCGCACCGCGGCGATCAAGGAGTTCGGCGGGGTGGGCCGCACCAAGGAGGAATCCCGCGAGCAGCGCGGGCTCCCGCGGCTCGAATCGCTGATGCGGGATCTCCGGATCGCCGCGCGATCGCTTCGGCGCACTCCCGGATTCGCGTTCGTCGCCGTTCTCACCCTGGGGCTGGGCGTCGGGGCCACCACCGCGATCTTCAGCGTGGTCCACGCGGTCCTGCTCGACCCCCTGCCGTTCCCCGAGCCCGGTCGCCTGGTGGTCCCGCAGAGCGTCCTGGCAACCGGCGGCGACCGGTGGGCCGTTACCTACCGCGACTTTCAGAGCTGGACCCAGGCGGGTGTGTTCGAGCACGCGGCGACTTACCAGAGTCCCGAGCTCGACGTCACCGGCGGACCGGAGCCGTTGCGCGCGACGGTGGAAGTCGTGAGCCGGGATTTCTTCGCGGTTCTGGGCGTGCGCCCCGCGCTGGGGCGGCTCTTCTCCCCCGACGACTATCAGCCTGGTGGCGCCGTTCCGGTGGTGATTTCGGATGGGTTCTGGCGCCGGCTCGGCGGAACCCGAAACGTCGTCGGCCGGGAGGTTCACGTGACCGGTGTCGCGGGGACCGTGGTCGGCGTATTGGCGCCGGGGCAGGGCTGGCCGAACGGCGGCGACGTCTGGGTGCCCCGACGCGCTCCGGTATCCGCCGATGATCTCGGCCCGGACAACTTCGTCTACGGCGCTGTGGCACGGGTCAAGGCGGGCACCACGCTCGATGCCACCATCGAGCGTCTGACGATGCTGTCCGCCGGGGTTTCGCAGGAATTTCCCCAGAAACGCAAGGACGTCCGGGTTACCGCAACGCCGTTCCGCGAATGGCTGGTCGGACCGCAACTCACCCGATCGCTTTGGGTGCTGCTTGGCGCGGTGGGGCTGGTGCTGCTGATCGCGTGCGTGAACGTCGCCAATCTGCTCCTGGCCCGAACCACCCGCCGGCAGCACGAGCTGGCGGTGCGCGCCGCGCTGGGTGCCAGCCGCGGGCGCTTGGCGCGTCAGCTTCTGGCGGAGGCGCTTCTGCTTGCGATCCCCGGGGGTCTGCTCGGCGTGGCCCTCGCGGCCGCCGGCACGGTGACACTCACCCGGATGGCTCCAGAGGGCGTGCCGGGTATCGAGCGGGTGGCGCTCCACGGGCCGGTGCTCGCCGTGGCGCTCGGCAGCACGCTGCTGGCCGTGCTGCTCGCCGGCCTGGCCCCGGCACTCTCCGGATCGCGCGGCTCCGCCGCCAGGGCGCTGGTCGAGGCCGGCACCCGTACCACTGGGACCCGGACGACTCAGCGAGTCCGGTCGGGCCTGGTCGTCGCCGAGGTGGCCCTCTCGCTAACCCTGCTGGCCGGCGCGGCGCTCCTCCTGCAGAGCTTTCGAAACCTGCGACAGCTGGAGACGGGCCTCGACGTCGCGCAGGTGGTGAAATTTGAGGTGTCGCTGCCCGGTGCCACGTACAACACGCGTCAACGGAAACTTGGCTTCTGGGACCAGCTCATGGCCCGGTTGGAGGCGGCCTCCGGCGTCCAGAGCGCGAGCGCCGCCACGGCAATCCCGCTCGGAGGCGGCGGATTCTACCTCGGCCGCACGATGATCGAGGCCGGCGCGCCGGAGCCGCCCGCCGGAACCGAGGTCGGCATCCAGTGGAGCGCCGTCGCTCCCCGATACTTCACCACTCTGGGGCAGCCGCTCCTGGCGGGTCGCGATTTCACCGCGCAGGACGACTCGGCCGGCCCGCAGGTCATCATCGTCAACCGGGCCTTTGCCCAGGAGCTATTCAAAGGCGCCCCGGCGGTGGGTCGGCGGGTCTTCTCCTGGCGGGATGAGCGGAAGGAGCGGGAAATCGTCGGGGTGGTGGGCGACGTTCGCTACAGCGGCGTGTCGGATTCGTTGCGCCCGCTCGTGTACGTGCCACTGGCTCAGGAGCCCCATACCAGCATGGTGGTCGTGCTGCGCGGTGCTGCCGCGCCCGGGCTGCTGCTCGAGGCGGCGCGGCGCGAGCTCGCCGCCCTCGAGCCCGGAATCGCCATGGCTCGTCCCGGCACCATGGCACAGGTCCGGGCCGATTCCATCGCCCAGCCGCGCTTCACGGCATTCCTGCTGGGCGTGTTCGCAGCGTCGGCGGTGCTCCTCGCGGCGGTCGGGCTCTTCGGGCTGCTTTCCTATACCGTCGCCCAGCGGGAGCGCGAGTTGAGCGTCCGGATCGCCCTCGGGGCCTCCGGGCGTGAGGTGCGGCGGCTGGTGGTGGGTCAGGCGCTGACGCTCGCCGGGGCGGGGATCGGGCTCGGCCTGGTGGGCGCGGTCGCTCTGACCCGGGTACTGCGGGCCCTCCTCTTTGGCGTGACACCCGGCAACCCCATAGCCTTCGCGGCGGTATCGGCGCTGCTGCTGGGCGTGGCGCTCGCCGCCAGCTGGCTTCCGGCTCGCCGGGCTGCCCGCGCCGACCCACTAGCCGCGCTTCGGGTGGGCTGAAGCCGAGACTAGGGCCGCAGGAAAAACACCAGGACTCCCGCCCCCGCCTCCAGGCGCTCCATCTCGATCCCCATGATTCCGCTCTTCGGGAAGTCGATGTGCGCTCCGCCGGCGGTTCCCGAGATCAGGAGCGACGCCAGATCGCTCATCCAGGGCTCGTGTCCCACCAGTCCGATTCGCTCATCCGGGCCGAAGTCTCCGATCTCCGAGACGAGCGCCGGGAGATCGGGGGGGGCCGCCAGCGGCTGACAGGGCAGCCGGCGCTGCCGCCCGATTCCGGTCTCTTCCACCACGATTCGCGCGGTTTGCCAGGCCCGCTTCCAGGGGCTGCTGTAGACCCGGTCGGGCACCCCGCCCTGTTTGCGCAGAAGCCTGCACATTCGGCGCTGGGTCTTCCGCCCTTTGGGGACCAGCGGGCGGAGCTGGTCGTCGGGGAAGCGAGCGTCGTCCGGCTCGGCGGCCTGGGCGTGGCGAATGAGGAGGAGGAGCATGCCGGGTTCCTCGGATTGGGTGCGGCGCGCGGGGCGGTCCGCTCTCGCCCGGGCCCGATCGATGGGGGGATCAGCCGGGTCGCCGATAGCCGATAGCTTACCACCAAATTAAGTTCTCGCTGGCGTACCCAGCCCCGCCCCTCTGTTGACCCCGCTCGGGAGCCCGAATGGCGACAATCTGGATCGATGGCGAGTGGCACACCAAGGAAACGGCCAGAGTATCCGTCTTCGATCACGGGCTTCTCTACGGCGATGGGGTGTTCGAGGGAATCCGGGTCTACGCCGGCAAGGTGTTTAAGCTGCCGGAGCACCTCGACCGGATGTACGACTGCGCCCGCGCCGTCCTGCTTCAAATGCCCATACCCAAGGCCGAGTTCGGCAAGGTGATCGAGGAGGCGGTCAAGCGCTCCGGGTTACAGGAGGCCTACATCCGGCCGATATGTACCCGCGGCGTCGGCGACCTGGGCATTGACCCACGCAAGTGTCCCAAGCCCACCCTGATCGTCATCGTCGACGGAATTAGTATCTGGCCCGCCGAGCGCTACGAGCAGGGGCTGACGGTGATCACCGCGGGCACCCCGATTCCCCACCGTGAGGCCCTCTCCCCCCGGGTCAAGTCGCTCAACTATCTCTGTCACGCCATGGCAAAGACCGAGGCGAACGTCGCCGGCGCCGACGAGGCACTGATGCTCGACGCCTCGGGCCACGTGGCCGAAGGCACCGGCCAGAACATTTTCGTGCTCAAGCAGGGCGTCTTGCGCACGCCGCCGCTCCACGCCGGGATTCTCGCCGGGGTCACCCGTTCGGTGGTGATGCAGCTCGGAAAGGAAGCGGGGCTTGCCGTGCGCGAAGAGGTCCTCAACCGCTTCGACATCTACACCGCGGATGAGGCGTTTCTGACCGGCACGGCGAGCGAGATCGCGCCGATCCGTTCCTACGACGGGCGCCCGATCGGCGCCGGCAAGACCGGACCGGTGACCAAAGACCTCATGGCCCGGTTCAAGGCCTGCACGCGGGCCTAGGCTCAGGACCGGGCCCGCGCCGCCAGCACCGCGGCGTGTACCAGCCGGGCGATGTCCGCCTGAAGCCGGACCCCGCGCCCAGGCGCCGGATCGTCGCGGTTACGTTGGCGGCATCGACACGCTCGAGGACGAGGTTGGTGGCGAGGTTGCTCGACCGGACGATCATCCGGGTGGCCAGTTGACGGAGTGACCACGAGCGCCCGATTGCGGCGTACACCGTGGAATCTCCGTCCGAAGCGGGTTCCAGGGTGGAGTCTGATGCATCAACAATCGACGAAAACCGGTTCCGGATCGGCAGCGAATCGCTCCAGCGCAGTTTTTGCGCGTCCACCTGGCGGGTCAATTCGATCAATACCGGGACCTTCATGGTGCTCGCGGCATGAAATCTGACGTCGGGGTTCACCAGGACCGTAAGCCGCCCGGACCGGGCGATCCGGCCAGGGCCGCGGCCAGCGCGAGAGTCAGCGCGATCATGGCGGGGAAAGATTAGCGTCCGATGAAAGAACGCCTGCGGTTCGTGGGCTTTAAGCTCGATCGGCTTCCCAGCGGCGAATGCCACGTCCGGGTAACGCTTGCGTGGCCCGAAGGAACCCGCTTCGAGGGCGAAGCCCGCGGCCTCACTTCCCAGGCGGGGGAATTGCGCTGCGCCGCGCAGGCCTCGCTGGTGGCCCTGGCGCAGGCGGTGCGCGATCCGGCGTTCGAACTGGTGGGGGTGAAGGCCATTCGCGCCTTCGACGCCACCGTGGTCATCGTTTCGCTGGGCCTTCCGGGACAGTCGGATGGGCCCCGCGTGGTCGGGTCCTATCTCACCGAGGGCGATTCGCCCCGCGGCGCGGCTCTCGCCGTGCTCAATGCTACCAACCGGATGCTGAGCAAGCGGGGCGTACCCCGAAAATAGACCGGCCGCAACGCCCGGCCTGCTTCCTGCATCCTAGCTCTCATCGGGTCCGGTTGTTCGCTGCGACTCCGTGGTCTAGCTTAGACTTTCGCTTTTTTCGGGAGCGACATGCCGCGTCGGCTCGCGCTCGTCTCCGCGCTCTTCCTGGCATCCTGCGGGCTTTCCCGGCCCGCGGCGGGGCCGTCGCCCTTGCCCGTGCCTCAGCCCCCGGCCCCTCCGGCCGCGGTCCCCGCCGCCCTGGCCGAACGCCACGCGGCGCGGCGGGCCGCCGCGGATTCCGTCGCCGATTCGCTGGCGCTCGCCCGGCTCGCGCGGGATTCCGCCCTGGACCAGGCGATGCTCGACCGGATCGCCTCGGCCGCCGCGCCGGAGGAAACCGGCGCCGGCGCTCCGCTCAGGAACGATGAGGCGGCGACGCTCCGCGGAATGTTCGATATCGACGTCGCCAATTGGGTCGACCACAATCGGGTCCATTACTGGACCAATTTCTTCGTCGGCCCCGCCCGTGAGCGCATGGCCATCTGGCTCACCCGGATGCCGCACTTCGAGCCCACGATGCGGGAGGCACTGGTCGCGCATGGGCTGCCCGGAGATCTGGCCTACCTGCCCCTCATCGAGTCGGGCTATTCCCCCACCGCGGTGAGCCGGTCCCGGGCCGTGGGGATGTGGCAGTTCATGAAAGGCACCGCCAGACTCTACGGCCTCCATGTCGATGGGTGGGTGGACGAACGGCGCGACGTGGCAAAGGCAACCGCCGCCGCGGTTCGCTACCTCACCGATCTCACCGCGCGATTCGGGTCGCCCTACCTCGCCCTCGCCGCCTACAACGGCGGACCCGGACGGGTCAGCCGAGGCTTGGCGAGAATCGATGCTGCCCCGGACGAGTCGGGCGATGCGGCGGCGGACGCCCCGGAGGACGGGTCCCCGCAGGCGGGAGATATGGCGTTCTTCCAGCTTGCCGACACTCGCTTCTTGCGCCGGGAAACCAAGGACTACGTCCCCAAGCTGATCGCCGCGGCGATGATCGCGAAGCAGCCTCACCGGTACGGATTCCCGAGGGTCGAGGCGACGCCCGTCGCCCGGCTGGACTCCGTCGTGGTAACCGACGCGACCGGTCTCGACGTCATCGCGCGACTCGCGGGCGTCTCGCTGGCCGATCTCTGGGAAATGAATCCGATCTACGTGCGGGCGCTCACCCCGCCGGCGCGCACCTCGGTGGTGCGGGTGCCGGCCGAGGCCGGCGCGGCGGTGCAGCGGGAGTTGGCGGGGCTTTCCGCCCAGGAGCGGCTCACCAGCTTCCCGCACAAGGTGAAGGCGGGCGAAACCTCGACGCGGATCGCCAAGAGGTATGGATTGACGCTTGCCGAGTTGCGGGCGCTCAATCCCGAGCTCCGCGCCAAGGGGCCCCGGCCGGGCCAGGCGGTGCGGATTCCGGGGCAGGCTCGGCTCAAAGGGTGGCTTGCCGAAGACCGCCGCGCCGCCGCGGCCGAGCTGAAGGCACGCAGCCGTCGCTCCCACCGGGCAGTCACTCCGCTACGCATTGCTGGCGCCGCGCGCCCGCGGCTCCATGTCGTGCGAGCGGGCGAGACCCTTTCGAGCCTCGCCCGCCGCTTTGGTGTATCGGTTCAGGCCCTTCGGTCCGCGAACGGACTTCCCGCTGGAAGCCCGCTCATCGCGGGCAAACGCCTCACGATCCCTTCTTGACTCCCTTGAGGACTAGGGCCGCATAGCCGTTGGCCGGGTCTTCGCCCCGCGTAAGCATTTCAGTAACCCGGCTGGGCCCCCGATTATAGGCGACCAGCGCCATGTTGAGGTCCTGGTCGAACTGTTCCAGCAGGTCCTTCAGGAACCGGAAGCCGAGCCGGAGATTGGTCTGGCGATCGTAGAGGCCGCGCTCGGTCATGTTCGGGTCGTAACTCTGGGCCGTTCCGAGGCGGAGCTGGGTGAATCCGATCGCCGACCGGTTGCTCCGCGCCCCGAGCTTGAAACCACTCTCCACCTTGACCAGCTGGAAGCCGAGGGAGGGGTGAATCCCTTCCGCGAGAGCGATGTCGTAGATGTCGCCCGCGAGATCGGCGGGGACATCGTAGAGACTCGAGTACTTGGCCACCGCGTCCATGCGCTCGAGGCGAACTTCCGCCAGAGCGAGGCGCCCCCGGGCATCATCCAGTTCCCGGCGCAGGGCCACGACCTCGGCCCGTGCCCGGGGACTTTCGTCGGCCCGTCCATGGTTGCTGGCGCTCAGGCCGGTCAGCGTCGCCGTGAGCGCACCGACCACGGTCGCGCCGGCCAGCAGGCTCGCCGCGGTCGCGATCCAGAATCCGACTCGTGACCGGCGGCCCCGCCGTGGGGGCGGCTCGTTCCAGGAATTTCCCATCGTTCCTCCTATCGGGCGGCCGGGGCGGTGTAATCCCCGCTCTGGCCACCACTCTTGTGGATCAGCCGGACAGCTTCGATGCTGAGCCCGCGGTCCGCCGATTTCACCATGTCGTACACCGTTAGGCACGCCACCGCCGCAGCGGTCAGCGCTTCCATCTCCACCCCCGTCTTGGCGTCGGCCCGCGCCGTGGCCGTGATGCGTACTCCCGGGAGAGTCTCCTCCAGCGCCGCTTCGACTTCCACCTGCTCGAGCGGGAGCGGATGGCAGAGCGGGATCAGCTCGCCGGTCCGTTTGGCGGCCTGGATGCCGGCGATGCGCGCCACGCCGAGGACATCTCCCTTGGCGACGGCGTTGCCGCGCACCAGCTCGAACGCCTCGCGCGACATCCGCACCCTCCCCTCGGCGATCGCAACGCGGCGGGTCACCGGTTTGGCACCGACATCCACCATCCGCGCCCCCCCCTCGGGTCCCAGGTGACTCAGCGTCACCGCACCTCCGCCAGTTCGTTGCTCAGTACGGCCAGGAGCAGCTGGGGATTCACGTTGCCCTGCGCGTCGGCCCGGGCGGCCTGAACCCGCTCCAGCGCGGCAAGCAGGGGGCCCGCCTGGCCGGCTGGCGCTGCCGCTCGCGCCCGTTGGGCGAGTTCCTCGGCAAGGGCGTCCAGCAGGTCGGTGAATGCTCCCCGTGCCGACCAGGGGGCCTGCCGGAAGCTCCGTTCGAACGGCAGGCTTCCCCCTGCTCCCGCGGCGTCGAGGAGCGCCCGGGCATCCTGGGCCGCCTTGAGGGCGCTCTCGCCGCCGCCCACCAGCCGTCCGATCGACCCTTCGGCGCGGCGTACCAGAGCGCCGAGCTCGGGATCCCGGACCGGTGGGTGCAGGCTCGACTCCGCGAACGCCCGTACCTCGGCGTCGGTGAGGCGCGCCAGACGCAGCGGTACCGCGCGGGAACGGATGGTCGGCAGCACCCGCTCCGGCTCCGGGCTGGTCAGGAGCACCCAGGTATCCGGCGGCGGCTCCTCCAGAAACTTGAGCAGAGCGTTCGCCGCATCCGGGCTCGACTCCTGGGGGACCAGGCGCTCCGCTTCCCCGACGACAAAGACCTTCCGGCGCCCCTGCACCGGTCGCAGCGCGGCCCGGCGCAGCAGCAGTTTGGCGCTCGCCAGAGGATGCGATGACATCCCATCGGCGGGCTGGTAGAGCGGCGCTCCGCGGCGGGCGGTGATTGCCTCGGCGAGCAGCTCCCCGGCCTCCTCCACCTGCTTGTCCGGCTCCCCGGCCTTGGGCCGCTCGATCGGAACGAACCAGTGGAGATCCGGATGGGCCAAAGCCATCACTTGGCGACAGGCCGCGCATTCCCCGCAGGGCTCCCCACCCGGCCGCTCGCAGAGAATCAACTGGGCCAACCAGAGGCCCAATCGCTGCTTCCCGACCCCCACCGGACCGGTGATCAGGAGCACCTGAGGAAGCCGGCCGCTCCGGAACGAATCGGCCAGCTGTTCGCGGGCGACGCGGTGCCCAACCAGGGGGTGAATGGCCATCGATCTAAAATAGCGGGTCCAACCCCGGATTCAAAGTTTTTCCCCGCAACTCAAACCATTGTGCCATAATATGTTATGTCACTGCGGCAGGTTGGATAACTGGCCTGGAACTGCCCCTGAGGCTCCCGCCCGGCGTTGTGAGCGATCACTAGCTGCTCGCGAGGGAGAGTGGGCGCTCTTATTGGTCTATAAGTGATTATTTTACAAGCTGTTACGACTTTCAACCCGGCCGAGCCACCTGACCGGGACCTGAACCATGCGGGTGGGACTGGCCGGCCGAATTGGCGGGTCAATAGTGGAGGGTGTACTGGACCTTGGCGAGGAGCTGGTCGGACTCCAAGCGCCAGCGGCTTTCGAGATCCCGGAGGTTGCGGTTGTAGACCAGAAAG
>JBGPVQ010000023.1:0-13835 GCA_041491785.1 Gemmatimonadota bacterium
ATCGCCAGCCGGTCGCTTGCGGGCAGCCATTCCGCGTGGACCGCCTCTCCGTCGTATCCCACCAGATCAATCGGCCGCGCCGGCCGGGTGGTCGCCCCGCGTCCCTGATCGAGCCCCATCACATAAATGACCGACCGGCTCGAAGCTTCGGCGCCGGAGTTGGCGTCGAAGGCGAGCCACTTCCCGTCCGGGGACCAGCGGGGCCAGCCGGTTTCGAATCCGCGGCCGAAGGAGGTCAGGCGCCGGGCGGGCATGGAGCCGTCGGCGGGAACCAGCCAGACGTCGTCTCCCGCGTCCTTGTGGGAGTGGTAGGCGATCCACTCTCCGTTGGGCGACCAGCACAGTGACTGGTCCTCGCTGGGAGAGGCGTCCACGAGCCGCGCGGGCCGGGCCGCGGGAACGCCGGAGTCCGCGGCGATGATCCCGACATCCTGCGCAATGTCGGGATAGCGGTAGTCGTCGACGACCCGGCGCCAGGCGCCGTAGGTGATCCCGATCCATTTCCCGGTCGGATCCCACGAGGGAGTCTCCGACTGAAATCCAGCCATCACCCGTACCGGCCCCCCCGCCGCCGGCACCACGCCCACGACGACCCGGTAACTCTGCACCTTGAAGAGCACGCCGCCATCCCGCGCGACCGTGGGGGCGTACGCATCGCGCGCGAAGCTGGTGAGCCGAATGGCTCCGCCCCGCGCCGGCCTTGCCCAGAGATCCAGCGCGCCACCGGGATTGGGTGCGGCGAAGTAGAGCGTGTCGCCCCGAGCGGAGAAGGCCACCGGGCCGTAGGCCGCCGGAGCCTCCCCATCGCGGGCCCGATCGCCGCAGGGGTCGCTCACCACCTGCCGCTTGCCGTCGTGGAGGAGGCAGGCGACGTGCCCGTCCGGAGAATAGGCCGGAAAGCTGAGGCGGCCTCTCGAGGCCATGACCCTCGCGCTGTCTCCGGTCGGGCCGGAGCTCCAGAGCTCGGATCCCGTCCGGGTGCTGCGGACTCCCGCGATTCGGCGCCCGTCAACCGACCAGGCGAGCTGCTGCAGCGAATCGGCAGCTACGTCCACCGCACCGAGCGAGTCCAGCGAGGCATGGAGCCGCAAACCGGCCGGCCAGAGCGGCGCGCGCGCTCCGGTGGGGGCGTCGTACGCCCACCAGCGGGTGGGACTCGATCGGTGCTCCGCGATGACTCGGCGCGAATCGGCGGTCCACGCCAGGTGGGCGATCACGCCGAGTGCTCTCGCCAGCTCGGCGGCCGGTCCACCGGCGACCGGCTGCAGGTAGAGGTGCTGCTGAATGGAGTAGGCGAGCCAGTGCCCGTCGGGAGAGAGCACGCCCAGCGGGTCCCGGAAACTGACCGGTCCGTATTGTTCCGCGGTGGCGAGGTAGTGGAGTCGGGGAGGGGGCGGGGAAGCCGCGGGGGCGCAGCCGGCGAGCAAGGCGACACAGGACGGTACCAGCCGCCTCACGATCGCAGCTCCTTCAGGTCTTTCACCGCCGCGCGATTGACCAGGATTCTGATGTTGTTGCTGGCCGGGTCGAGGGGCAGCATGAAGAAAAACGGCGTGATGGGAGGAAACCGGTGCATCAGGCCGACGATCGTCTCGGCATCGCCGAATGTCACGCGCACGCGCTTGGCACCGACCAGGCGGGAGTCGCCCGCCACGGGCTCGGTCCCGTCGTTGTAATGGGGCCGGCCGGTGCTGGTCTTCACGAAGAACAGCGCCTTGACGTCGGCCAACTTCACTTCGATCACCGTGCCGTCATCCGTCTTCAGGTGACAGAGCGGGCGCTTGGGATCGACGTCGAGACTCAGCCCCTTCTGCACGGTGCCGTTCTTGAAGCGCGCGACGATGAGATTGCCTTGCATGCCCCCTCCTACTCGATCTCGTCCAGGGATTTGGGCCAGTCATCCTTGAGCAATCTAGAGAGCGCCCGGTCCCGGAGCAGCCGCCCCTCGGTCTGGCAACGGGCACAGTAGTTCGTCTCGTTTTCGGCATACCGGATTCGCTGCACCGGGCTCCGGCACACGGGACAGGGAAGCCCGAACCGCCCATGCACGGCCATTCCCTCGCGAAATGCGGTGACCCGGTCCGGAAATCCGTCCCCCGCTTGGCGGCGCAGCCGTTCGGTCCAGTCGGCCAGGGTCGTGCGGCAGGCATGGTGCAGCCGGGCGACCTCTTCATCCGAGAGCCTGCCGGTCAGCGCCAGCGGCGAGAGACGCGCGGCGTGAAGAATTTCGTCGGAATAAGCATTTCCGATGCCACTGAAGAGTCGTGGATCGGTCAGCGCCCGCTTGAGGGTGTGATTCTCGGAGCGGAGCCGGGCCCCGAACGCGGAAAGATCGGAGCCCAGCACGTCGAGACCGCCGCGGTCGAGGGCCCGCAGCGCCGGCTGGCCCTGCACCAGGTGGAGTGAAGCCCTCCGCTTGGTGCCGGCTTCGGTGAGCAACAGGCTGCCCTCGGCAAAATCCAGGGTGGCGAGCGAAATCCGCCCCGGCCCCTTGGCACCGTGCGCAACCCATTTGAGGCGCCCGGCGATCATCAAGTGCAGCACCAGGAACAGCTCCTCACCCAGGTCGAACACGATCCGCTTGCCGAGCCGGCCGATCCCGCGGACCGTGCGTCCGACGGCAGTGTGGATCGGCGGCGTGACGGTCCGCAACAGGAACGGGCTCCGGAGGGTGACGTGTTCGAGAGTGCGGCCGAGCACCGTCCGCTCCAGCGCCTCGACGTAGACGGTAATGTCCGGGAGCTCGGGCACAACCGGCGATTACTTCCGGACGCCGGCGATCCGCGCCAGAAATACGGCGGCGCGCGCCGTCTGCATTTCCAGCGACGGAAGATTCACGGACTCTGAAGGCGAATGGGCTCCGCTTCCAAGGGCCCCCAGGCCGTCGATGCCGGGAATGTAGGGGGCCACGAAGCTGAGGTCGCCGGCGCCACGGCGGTTGGCGTCCATCGCCTTGACCTCAGGATACCCAAGCGCCCGGCTGACCGAGTCGTATTGCGCCAGCACCGCCTGGCCGGCTGCCGTCATCGGCATGGCCGGATAACTGTCCTCGAAGACGATATGGGCCTGGGTCCCCGGGAGATTCTTTGCCACGATTCCCCGCATCACTTCCCGCGCCCGCTCCTTCTGTTCCTCGGTGATGAAGCGGAGGTCGCCGCGCACGATCGTGGTGGGGGAGATGATGTTGGTCTTGCCCGCCACCGAGAATGCGAGGCCCGAGGTGTCCGCGATGAGCTCGGCGCCCCCGGCGATGATCCCGGGGTTGAAGGTGAGTCCCGGCTCGCCGGCGAGTGCCTCGCGGAAGCTGTTGAGAATGCGGGCGGCCTCGTAGATGGCGCCGTAATTCGAGCCGAACACCCCGGCGGAGTGCGCCTGCCGGCCGGTCACGGTCAGCAGCCAGCCGCTGGCGCCCCGACGCGTGATGCTGGCCAGTTCGCGGTTGCCTCCCTCGAATGAGGCCGCGACGTCGGTCCGCTTGGCGGCGTCGATGAGGTCGCGCCGCGCGAGATCGAGGGGGCGGCCCGTCGCCTCCTCATCTCCGGTGATGACGACGCTGACATCCATCCGGTCGAGCTGGCCGGTCGCGGCGAGCGCCTTGAGGGCGTACAGCAGAATGACATCGCCCCCCTTCATGTCGCTGGTTCCGGCGCCCCGCGCGATCGAGTCCTCGCGAACAAACTTCTGCCCCGGCCCTTCGAAGACCGTGTCGAAATGCCCGATGAGGAGAAGGCGCCTTGCGTCTCGGGGCTTTCGGCGAGCTGGCCGGTCCGCGACCAGGTGTCCGCCCCGGCGCATTTCCGGGGGCATATCCGCCCACCGGGTGGTGAACCCCAGGGCGTCGAGCTCAGTTCGGAACACGGCACCCACCGCGCGAACCCCGGCGGTGTTGAGGGTGCCGCTCGGGAGGTTCACCAGGCGTTCGAGCAGCCCGATCTGCTCCTCGCGGTGTGCCGCCACCCAGTCGCGGAGCCGTTGTTCGGGATGGGTGAGCGTCTGGGCGCTGAGTGAAACGGCAAGGGTCCATGACAGAAGCACGGGGAGGGCAAGGCGGCGAGCGAAGTTGCGCATACCGGAATTTATTAGGTTTCCGCCGCCATGACGCATCCTCTGTTGGAATTCGGCGGCCGCGGACCGGTTCTCCTGGTGGCTCCTGCGAACGGATTTCCTCCGGGCACCTACACGCCCATCCTGCAACCACTCACCGCCCATTTCCGGGTCGTTTGTCTCCCGCCCCGCGCGATGTGGCCGGACGCGGGCGACCCGCCGACGGAGCCGGGGAGCTGGGCCACGATCGCCGAGGAGTTGCTGCAGGGCATGGCCTTGCACGGACTCACCGAGGTGATCGGTCTGGGGCATTCGTTCGGCAGCGTCGCATTGCTGCTGGCCGCGGTGCGAGAGCGCGCCCGTTTTCGGGGGCTCTGCCTGCTCGATCCGACCATTCCACCACCCCCGCTGCTGGAGCGGATGCGCGAAACCGCCGAAGCCACCGGGCGCAGCCGCCGGATGGCCACCAAGGCGCGCAGCCGACGGGCCGAGTTCCGCGATCCCGACGAGGCGTTCGCCTACTGGCGGCAGAAGCCGCTCTTCGCCGATTGGTCGGATGATGCGCTCTGGCTTTACACCCACAGTGTCCTGCGGCCCTCGGCGGCCGGATCGGGGTTCCAGCTATCGTGGTCGGCGGAATGGGAGGCGCACTACTACGAGTCCCTGTACACCGGTACCTGGGGTGACATCGAGCGGCTGGATGCTACCCTGCCGCTGCTGGTGATCGGCGGGGCGGCGTCGGATACCTACTCGCCCGACGCGGCGGGCTTGCTGCAAGCCGAACTCCCCCACGCCCGGTTCGAGACCGTGGCGGGTTACGGGCATCTCTTTCCCCAAGCGGCCCCCGATGCCACGCGGGCTATTCTCGAGAACTGGCTCCGCCGCGTGGTGCCAGGGGCATGGTCCGATCCACCGAACCACGGCCGCTAGCAATTTATCGGTGGACGAATACCGCGCGGGCGCGGGGTCCTCCGGACCTGAAGGTCCCCACTCCGATTCGCATGTCCTCGGTGGCACAGCAGGCGCCGAACAGTTCGGATTCGAGGCGGAGTCCCGCTTCGAGCGGCAGCCGGCATCCCTCCAGGATCGCCCGGCAGATCAGGTGATCGATGGCCCGGCTGAGATGACCGAGATCGCTGGCCGGCAATTCGTCCGGAGTCTGCATTGGCCGGGAATCCATGGGCGTGAGGCTGATTTCACCTCGCGCCGCCTGACGAGCCAGCCCGATCGCGGCCTCGATCAGATCGCCATGGACCTCCTCCCGGATCAAACCGGCCCGAACCGCTTCCGCCCCTGACAGCGGCCGGCCGGTTCGAAGCATCCTGGCCGCCATGTCCAGCCCGACCAATCTGGGCAGTCGCTGAGTGGCCCCGGAGCCTGGAACGATGCCGAGGTTCGCTTCGGGCTGGGAGGCCGCAATCGGGAGTCCGGCCCACGCGATCCGGGCGGTACAGCACATCGCCAATTCATTTCCGCCGCCGATCGCCGGGCCATTGAGGGCGCAGATCACCGGTTTGCCGAGCGCCTCGATCAGGTTTCCAGGTTCCTTGGATCGCTGGGAAGTTTCCGTTCCCTCCGCGGCGCTCTTGATCCGGGCCAGGAAATTGATGTCGGCCCCGGACACGAACGCCTTGGTTCCAAACCCGGTCAACACAACGGCAGCGATGCGAGGATCGTCGCGGAGGGCAGTGAACATCCGGGTGAGCTGGCCATACACTTCTTCGTTCAAGGCGTTGAGCACCCGGGGTCGCCGGATGGTGATTACCGCAACGTCCCCGCTGTCCCGCCGAAGCAGGTGGGGAATCTCGAACGGAAGCCCGGCCCGCGCCTGGCGGCGGAGACAGTCGGGGACTCTGAAGCCGGGATGGTCCCGGGCGTAGGTCTCCACCAACGCGAGCGCCTGGCTCACGCCCCCCTCGTTCATCATCTCGAACGGCGCCCGCATCGCCAGGCCGAGCTCGACCCCGAGCTCCAGATCCGCGAGGCTGACGATTCCGGTGTCGATGATCTGACCAACGAGGCCGAAGCAGGCGCCTTGCATCGCCGCGGCGATGGGCTGCTCCTGCTCAGCAGGCAGCTGCACTTCTTCCCCCCGTGCGGGGACCTCCCAGGGCCGGCCCGAGGCGACGGCCTCCTTCATCAATCGCGGTGACCGGAACCAGGGCCCGGCGGCCGTGGTCATTTCGTCGAGGCCGTGATCGGTGATCGGATTGCCACCGGTCAGATTCATCGCCGTGAAGGGGCCGACCCCCAGGCCGAGGGCCCGGCGGGCGGCCGCATCCACTTCGCGAGTGGTACCCAACCCCCCTTCGACCGCCAATGCCGCGGCGAGGAAGACCCCCTCGAAGACCGGGTTGACCGCGAATCCGTACCGGCTGCCCACCCGGAGCGGTACTTTGCCGATGGCCTCGTAGAAGCTCATCATGCGCTCGGCCAGAGCCGGATCGGTCTCCGCCCCCGACACGATTTCGACAATCGGGTTCCGCTCCGCCGGAAAGAAGTAGTGGATCACCAGGGTCCGGCCCCGGTCCCTGAGTCCCTCGAAGATCCGCTCCGGCTCGAGGTGGGAGGAGTTGGAGGCGAGGATTGCGGAGCCGCCGCAGACCTGCTCCAGCCGGGCGAAAATCCGCCGCTTGATGTCCACGTTCTCGGTGGCGGCTTCGATCACCAGGCCGGCATTCCGGAGCTGCTCGTAGTCGGTGGTGAAGGTGACGGCCTGGGTGATTGCCTGGGCCGCCTCCGGAGTGAAGGCCCCGCCGTCCCGCCCTTTGGAAACCTTCTGCTCCAGCTTGGCGCGGCCCCGCTCGAGTGCGTCCGGTGCCACGTCCACCACCACCACCTTGACGCCGTGGGCCGACAGCGCCTTGGCGAAATAGAGCGCGATATCGGGTCCGATCTGGCCCGATCCGATGACGCCGATCTTCTCGACGCTGAGTGCCGGGGAGTGGTAGGGCATGCGCGGGTGCCTCCGAGATCCGGGACGGTTCGGACTGTGCCAGGCCGCCCCCACTTGACCGGGTACCAGGAAGGTATATTATATCGAACGTTCGTTCGAAATAGAACCCCGGCAAGCCAAGGGGGGTCGGTGACGCGTGCGACGGTGGTTGACTGGGCCCGGGAGATCTACGAAGACCTCCAATTTGGCGCCACCCGGCGCTGGCTGGCGGAGGGGCCGGGCCGGCGGGCGGCCGGGTACCTGCCGGTCTACGCCCCCAGGGAAATCCTCCACGCCTGCGGATTCCTGCCGGTCGGGATCCACGGCGGGGGCGACCGGCTGGAAATCATCCGGGGTGACGCCTTCTACCAGTCCTATATCTGTCACCTCCCCCGCTCGGTGATCGAGCTGGCCCAGTCCGGCCGGCTCGACATGCTCTCGGCGGTCCTGTTCCCGTCCACCTGCGACGTCATCCGCAACCTCTCCGGCATGTGGAAGCTGCTCTATCCGGAGATCTACGTCCGCTACCTCGATGTCCCGCAGGGGGCCGACCCGCTCGCCAGTACCGACTTCTGGGAGGGCGAACTTCGGCGGGTTATGACCGACCTGGGCGACCTGACCGGCCGGCCCGCCACCAACCAGGATGTGCGCCGGTCCATTGCGCTGTACAACGAAACCCGGGCGCTGATCCGGACGCTCTACCACACTCGTCAGGAGCGTCCGTGGGACGTGCCGAGCGAGGAGCTCTACCTGCTGCTGCGGGCGGGGGAGGTGATTCCCGCCGAGGACTTCTTGGCGCAGGCGCGCCGCTACCTGGCGGCGATCGATGCGGAACCCCGGCGTCCCCGTGACAACAGCCGGGTCGTCGTGACCGGCGCCTTTTGCGAACAGCCTCCGCTTGGCCTGATCAAGTCCATCGAGCGGGCCGGGTGCTACATCGTGGACGACGACTTCCTGCTGGGGAACCGGTTCCTGCAGCACGAGGTCTCGCTGGAGGGTGATCCAGTCCGGGCCCTCGCCGAGAGCTTCGCGCGGAATGACCGGCGGACGTCGGTGCTCTACGAGCCGGACCCGCGAGGGAAGAAGCGGGTCATGCCGGAGCGGGTCGCCGCAGCCCGGGCGGACGGCATCATCTTCGCAGCGCCCAGCTTCTGCGACCCCGCGCTGCTCGACCAGCCGATGCTGCGTCTGGGCGCGGAGGCGGCCGGCATTCCCTGCATCGCGTTCAAGTACTCCGAGAATTCCGGCCAGTTCCAGCAGTTCCGGGAGCAGGCGGGCACCTTTTCCGATTCGATCAAGCTGTGGGGAGGCACCTCATGAAAGAGGCGCTGAAGGACCGCTCGATGGTCCTGCAGAAGGAGATGATCGCCGGGCACTTCGCCCGGCTGGAGCAGGTCTCGGAGACCAGGGAACCGGTGGTCTACACCTTCGTCCCCGGCAATCTGGTGGAGCTGATTCGGTCGTTCGACGCGCTGCCGGTGCTCCCCGAAATCAATGCGCTGCAGTCGGGAATGCGGAAGCTGTCCGCCGATTTCATCGCGGAGGCGGAGCGGGCCGGGCACTCGGAAGACGTCTGCACCTACGTGAAGTGTGATCTCGGGATGCTCAAGTCGGGCAACATCAGTCCCGCCGGCACCCGGCTCCCCAAGCCCGACCTGCTGCTGCTGTCCTACACCGGCTGCTACACCTTCATGAAGTGGTTCGAGTTGTTGCGGGAGGAATACCAATGTCCCGTGGTGCTCTTTCACGTGCCCTATCAGGGCGACGGCAAGCTCGAGCCGGAGCACCGGACCTACATGATTCGCCAGCTCCGGGAACAGGTGATTCCGGCGCTGGAGAAGGCCACCGGCCGCAAGTACGACGAGGACAAGCTCCGGGAGCGGCTCACCCTGGCGGCGCAAGCAGAGGATGATCTGGTGGCGGTGCTGCATTCGGCCAAACGGCGGCCGAGCCCGATCGACGGGTACTTCGGCACGGTCTACTACGTCGGGCCGATCTTCAGCGCCTTCCGCGGCACGACTGAGGGAGTGGAGTACTACCGGGCGCTCCGGGAGGAAATCGAGGAGCGGGCCGCGGCGGGCCTGGGCCCGATCACCCCGGAAGGTCCGCTCAACGATCAGAAATACCGGCTGGTCGTGGAGGGACCGCCCAACTGGACCCATTTCCGTGATTTCTGGAAGATGTTCAGCGATGAAGGCGCGGTGGTAGTGGCGTCGACCTATACCAAGGTGGGCGGCACCTACGATTTCGGGTTCCGCCACAACCCGGCCGATCCGATCGGCACCATGGCCGACTACTGCAGCGGCTGCTATACCAATCTGAATCTCCCCTCCCGGATCGACATGCTGGCGCGCTACATCCGGGAATACGAAGCCGACGGCTTCCTGATCAATTCGGTGAAGTCGTGCAACTCGTTCTCCGCCGGGCAGTTGATGATGCTCCGGGAAATCGAGAAACGGACCGGTATTCCCGGCGCCTTCATCGAGTCGGACCTGGTGGACCCCCGGTACTTCGGCGCGGCCAACATCAAGAACCGGCTGGAGAGCTACTTCCAGATGATCGACGCCCGGCGCGCCGGCGAGGCCGTTGCGGTATGAGCTGCGTCATCGGCATCGATCTCGGGTCCACCACCACCAAAGCGGTGATTCTGGACGAGCAGCAGCAATTGCTCGGCCGCGGCATCACCAATTCGCGTTCGAACTACGACCTCGCCGCTTCGGTGGCGCGGACCGAGGCGTTGATCAACGCGCGGTTCGCCCTGGTGCAGCAGCGGGTGGCATCGAACATCGGCGACGTTCTGGTAACCCGGCTGCGCCGGGCCTTTCTGCTGGAGCAGATGCTGACGCAACTGCGGCGTCTCGAGCAGTTGATGCTGGAGGAGGTGGCGCGGTCGGCCCCCGAGGGTCTCCAGGCCCCATTCCTTCGGGTGCTCGAGGAGATCTTCCGCCGGATGGCCGTCGAGGAAGAAGACCGCTTCAAGCAACTGCAGCCGCCGGCCCGGTCCGACTTTTTCCGGGATGCGGCGGGATCGGCGTACCTGCGAATTGCGGAGCAACTGGGCGACCCGGCCGGGGTGACCTTCGACCGCCTGGTGGGGGTCTACGACAAGTGCATCATCCGGGCGGAGAACGAGCCCCAGGCGCTCGATTTCCGCGACCACATCGGGGTGGCGCTGACCCGGATGAAGAAGGCGGCGGAGCTCGCCGACGGGGTGGAGTATGCGGCCCGGGCCGACCTGGAGCCGCTGGCGACGGTCGGGACCGGCTACGGGCGCGCGCGGCTGCCGTTTCCGAAGGAGCAGATCCGCTCCGAGATCCTCTGCCACGGTCTCGGAGCGCACGCGATGTTCCCCGAGACCCGAACGGTGCTCGACATCGGGGGCCAGGATACCAAGGCGATTCAGGTGGATGGCGAGGGAATCGTCACCAGTTTTCAAATGAACGATCGCTGCGCGGCGGGGTGTGGGCGTTACCTCGGGTACATCGCCGATGAGATGAATCTGGGGCTTCACGAATTGGGACCGCTGGCCGAACAATCCCGCCACTGCGTCAAGATCAACTCCACCTGCACGGTGTTCGCCGGGGCCGAGCTCCGCGAGCTGCTCTCGCTGGGGGAGAAGCGGGAGGACATCCTGGCGGGGTTGCACCGGGCCATCATCCTTCGGGCGATGAGCCTTCTGGCCCGCTCGGGCGGCGTGTCGGATCAGTTCACCTTCACCGGCGGCGTCGCCAAGAACCCGGCCGCCGTCCGGGCGGTCCGCGAGCTGGTGGCGGAGAACTACGGCGATCGCACGATCAACATTTCCGCCGACAGCATCTATACGGGCGCGCTCGGCGCCGCCCTCTTCGCCCACCGGATGGTGCACTGACATGGAGATCACTGCCGGCATCGATGTGGGGAGTGGCGCCGTCAAGGCCGTGGTGATGCAAACGGGTGGCGAGGAAGCGGATATGCTCCTTGCCCATGTGTCGACCCGGCTGCGTCGCCGGGAAGTGGCCAAGGTGGTCGACGAGGTGTTTGCGGCGGCGGTCGAGCAGTCCGGGGTTGACCGGATTCACTATGTGGCCAGCACCGGCGAAGGCGAGGACTGTCCGCTGGCCACCGGGCACTTCTACGGGATGACCACCCACGCCCGAGGCGCACTCTTCCTCGACCCTCGGGCTCGGGCGGTGCTCGATGTCGGCGCTCTGCACACCCGGGCGGTGGCGATGAACGAGCAGGGCCGGGTGATCGATTACAAGATGACCAGCCAGTGTGCGTCGGGGTCGGGTCAGTTTCTGGAGAACATCGCCCGGTACCTGGGGGTGTCGCACAGTGAAATTGGATCGCTCTCGCTCTCGGCCAAGCAGCCGGAGAAGGTGAGTTCGATCTGCGCGGTCTTGGCGGAAACCGACGTCATCAACATGGTCTCCCGCGGGATCACGACGCAGGACATTCTCCGCGGGGTGCATGAAAGCATGGCAGACCGGTTCGCCAAGCTGCTCCGGTCGCTGCAATTCGACGGCGCGGTGTTTGTGAGTGGCGGGTTGGCCGGCGACATCGGGCTGCTGGCAGCGCTGACCGACGCCCTCGAGAAGAAGCGTGCCGCCACCGCGCCGCCGACCACCGTGGTGACCCACGAGCTGGCCATCCTGGCCGGCGCTATCGGCGCGGCGCTCTGGGGCGGATTCCGGTATCGCAAGCTGGGACGGGGGGACATCGCATGGACCGCGACGCACTGACGGTCGACGCGCCGACCATTCGGACCCTGCGGGCGGCGGATTGCCACCGCCTGGTCGCGATGGACTACGCGATCACCGGCCGAAAGCGCCAGGCGTGGTACGAAGGCAAGCTCAAACGAGCCCTGAGCGAGGCGGACGTCAAGATTTCGCTGGGCGCCGAGCTTGACGGCATGCTGGTTGGGGCACTGCTCGGGTCGGTGCACTACGGTGAGTTCGGCCAGCCCGAACCGCTGGCCATTCTGGACACGGTTCTGGTCGATCGGGAATTCGCCCGCCGGGGCATCGCCCGCGCACTGCTGGAGCAGCTCCTGTTCAATCTCGCCGGGCTCCGGATCGAGCGGTTGCGCACCGAGGTCGGCTGGAACGAGCAGGAGCTGATCGGCTTCTTTGCGCGGTCCGGCTTCGCACCGGTTTCCCGGCTGGTGCTGGAACTCGCAGTGTCCCCAGCGGGATGAGGTGATGAGCGCCGCCGGTTTCACCTATCATCGGCCGGCCACCCTGGCGGACGCGTGCGCGCTCGGTCTCCGGCTGGGCGCCGATGCGGCATTCCTGGCCGGGGGAACCGAATTGCTTCCCGATTTGCACCGGGGCCGGGAATCGACGACCCATCTGATCGCGTTGGACCGGATCACCGAGCTCGCAGGCATCCGGGTGGACCGGGATGGACTCCGCATCGGGGCGCTCGCGACCGTCGGAGCGGTGGCTGCGTCGCCGGAAGTTCGCGCGTGGCTGCCCGCGCTGGTCGACGCCGCGCGCGCTCTCGGGAGCCCGCAGATCCGGAGCCTGGCGACGATTGGGGGAAACTTTTGCCGGGCGGTCCCCTGTGCCGATCTGCCGCCGGTGGGGATCGTGGCGGAGGCTCGGGTCCGGCTGGCCGGAGTCCGGGGAATGCGGGAGGTCAGCGCGGAGCAGTTCTTCGTCGGGCCCCGAAAGACGGTACTCGAGCCCGGGGAAATCCTCCAGGAAATCGTGATCCCACCCCAACCGGCCCGGGCCGGCACCAGCTATCAGCGGTTTGCCCGCCGGCGGGGTTCGGCCCTGGCGGTGGCGTCGGTGGCTGTCCGGGTGGTGCTGGAGGGAGAGACGATCGCCGAGGCCCGGATCGCGCTGGGTGCGGTGGCCCCGATCCCGTGTCTTGCCCCGCGCGCGGGAGCCTTGCTTCGGGGTCACGCGCTTTCGGCGGACCGGTGTGCGCGGGCGGCCGCGGCGGCGGCCGCCGAGGCGCGGCCGATCACCGACATTCGGGGCACCGAGGCGTTGCGCCGGGAGCTGGTCGAGGTGTTGACTCGCCGAGCGCTGGAGGAGGCGGCCGGCCGCGCCAGGCAGCACCTGCCATGAACAACGACGTCCTGGTTCGCCTCACGGTGAATGGCGAGGAGCAGTCGGTGGCGGTTCGGCCCGACACGACACTGCTCGCGGCCCTGCGCGATTATCTCGACCTGACCGGCACCAAGCGGGGCTGCGGCACCGGTGACTGCGGGGCGTGCACCGTGCTCGCGGACGGAGAGCCGGTGGCGTCGTGCCTTGCCCTGGCGGTCTGGGCCGAGGGCCGGCAGATCACCACGATCGAAGGGATCGCCGCCAATGGCGATCTGCATCCGCTGCAGAAGAGCTTCGTCAAGCATGGCGCGCTGCAGTGCGGCTACTGCACGCCGGGAATGATTACCTCGGCTAAGGCGTTGATCGACCGTAATGCGACGCCCTCCCCCGACGAGGTGAAGGAGGCGCTGAGCGGGAACCTCTGCCGTTGCGGGGCCTATCCCCGGATCATCGAGGCGGTGCGAGGGTGGCGCGAGTACGAAGGCGTCCCGCTCGACACCACCCCGCGGGCCGACGGGAACCGAGACCAGCAGCGGGACCACGCCGTCGTCGGGCACAGCGTCACCCGATACGATGCACCCGACAAGGTCACCGGGCGGGCCAAGTACACCGCAGATCTCCGGCCGCCGGGCATGATCTACGGAAAGATCCTCGGCAGCCCCATCCCCCACGGCATCATCACCCGACTCGATGTGACCAAGGCCCGGGCGCTTCCGGGCGTCCTCGCGGTGATTACCGGAGCGGACGTGCCGGACACGTGGTATGGGGTGAGCCCGGCGCGTTACGATGAACAGATTCTGGCCAAGGACCGGGTA
>JBGPVQ010000024.1:0-13775 GCA_041491785.1 Gemmatimonadota bacterium
GCGAGCAGCGGCGGGGTGAGGTCCGCGCCAGCGTTGTCGGCGCCGTCGGTCACCAGCACCAGCCCCGCCAGCGGAACGCCGGCCAGCTCCTGCCGGGCCGCCTCCAGCGCGGACGCGAGGTCGGTGCGGGTGCCCGCGCCGCGCAGCGCCGCCGCGCGCGCGATCGGTCCCGCATCGGCAGCGAAGCGGAAGTAGCGAAGAATGAAATGGTCGGCCAACCGGCCGGAGAGCGAGCCCGCCGAGTCCCCGAAGACCCGGCGCACCGCGTCCAGCCGCGTGGCGCCGCCCTGGTCCGCGAGCCGCATGCTGCGGGAATCGTCGAGCAGGATTCCTAGGACGTTGCGCTGCGGCACCGCCCTGGAGAGCAGCAGCACCGGACGCAGCAGGCAGCCGGCGAGGATCAGATACACCACGACACGGAGCCCGCCGAGGATGAGCCGGTCCCGAAGCGGCGTTGGCGTCCGCACTCCTCGGAGCGCCAACAACAGCACCAGGAACGCCGCCGCGCCCGCGGCGATGAGAACCCCGGGCGGGAACGCCGGCGCGAGCGCCAGCTCTCCCCGCCGGTAGAGATAGGGCGGAAACTTGAAGAGAAAGGCGAAAACGGCTTCCAGCGCGCCAGCCACGAGAGAGCCCCCGCTCCGTCAGCGATCCGTTATTGATCTACGATGCGCGAGCGCGAAGCGCTGGCGGGAGGCTCCCTGAAGGGCGACATTGAGCGCTACAGCACCCGGAGCAGGTACTCGACTGCGACGAGGCCGGTCCAGGTCTTGGACAGATCGAACGGAGAGGTGGGCAAGGCGCCGCCCTCGACCAGATTGCGGAAACTGCGCTCGGCGCGGATGCTCACCGCCAGTCGGCGCACCTCGACGCCGAAACCGCCCAGCAACCCGACGTCGAGGCCCTGATAGATGGCCGGAACGAATGGGTCGGGGCTCGCTGGACCGACGCCCCGGCTGGTACCGCAGTCGGATCGGACCATCGTCCCGCTGGCTTCGGTCAAGTCGCGGCGGCAGAAGAGCCGGATCCCGAGGTAGGGGCCCAGCTGCAGGAACGGCCGGACCGGGCGTTCGGAGCTGTAACCCTGCTGAAAGCGGAGCAGCATCGGAATCTGGACGTAGAGCAGGTTCGGGGCGTCGGACAGCGGCCCGACGGTCACCGGAGGCGCCGTGCTCGGCGCGCGCGCGCCAGAGAGCCGATGCTGCACCAGCAGCAACTCGGTTTCGAAGGAGACTCGGGCGCTCCGGGGCATCCGGAGACTCACGCCGCCGAGAAAGCCGCTTCGCGAGGCCGATTTGAAGAGCTTCGGTCCGGTGGCGCCGGTCAGATTGGCGCCCATCAGGAACGTGAGCTCTCGGCGCTGTGCCGCGAGGGGGGATCCGGCGAGCGACACCGCCAGGCCCAGGACCGGGATGAGAGCACCAGATGGACGCATGACCGCTCCAGGACGAGGTGGGCCGCCGCTCACTGAAAAAGATACCCGGAAGGAGGAACCCATGGGGACGTCGACCACGCCCGGACGCGAGCGCCTCATCGCGCTGGACGCCTTCCGGGGGATGACCATCGCGGGAATGCTCCTGGTCAACAATCCCGGCACCTGGAGCGCCATCTACCCACCCCTGGAACACACTCCGTGGCACGGCTGGACGCCGACCGATCTCATCTTCCCGTTTTTCGTCTTCATCGTGGGGGTCACGACCCATCTTTCGCTGGGAGCGCGGGAGCGACGGGGCGCGCCGCCGAGCGCCATTACCCGACAGATTCTCAAACGAGGCGCCTTGATCATCCTGTTGGGGCTCCTTCTCCAAGCATTCCCCTATGTGCCCCTTACGCGGATCACCGAGGTCCGGATTCCCGGTGTGCTGCAGCGGATCGGCGTCTGCTATCTCGCGGCCGCCCTGCTCGCGAGGGGGCGCTCCACCCGCACCGTCGGCGTGATGGTGGCCCTGCTGCTCCTGGGCTACTGGGCGCTCCAGACGCTGGTGGCCCCGCCCGGCGTCACCGCTCCGACCATTGACGTCCCGGGGGAGACGCTTTCGGCCTGGCTCGACCGCACGGTGTTCGGCAGCCATCTCTGGCAGCAGTCGAAGACCTGGGACCCGGAGGGGATTCTGTCCACGCTTCCCGCGATCGGCACCTGTCTCCTCGGCATCCTCGCCGGTCGCTGGCTCGCCACCGGGGCGCCGCTGGCCGACCGGCTCAATGGTCTTTTCGCGGGAGGCGCCCTCGGAATGGTGGCCGGACTTATGTGGAACTGGGTGTTCCCGATCAACAAGAACCTCTGGACCAGCTCGTACGTGTTGTTCACCGCGGGAATGGCCTGCGTGGCGATCGCGACCTGCGCCTGGCTCATCGAGGTGCGGGGCCGCCGCGCCTGGGCGGCGCCCTTCGTAACCTACGGGCTCAACCCGCTGACCGCGTTCATCGGCTCGGGAGCGATGGCGCGGGTGCTCGGGCTCATCCACCTGCAGATGGGTGGGGAGACGGTCTCGCTGCAACAGGAGATCTACCGCACCGCCTTCGCGTCATGGCTGGCACCCCGCAACGCATCGTTTGCCTACGCGGTCGCGTTCGTGGCGCTCTGGTACGGCATCCTTCGCGTGCTGGAGCGGAAGGGGGTCGTCCTGAGGGTGTGATCAGTCGGCGCGCATCGCCTCAACCGCCTGCACTCGGGTGGCGCGGCGCGCCGGGATGAGACTCGCCACTACCGCCACTGCCACCAGCGCGAGCGCGACCCCGGCAAAGGTGGCCGGGTCGGTGGGCGTAACACCGTGGAGCCAGCTGGCCAGGAACCGGGTGGTGATGAACGCCGCGATCCCGCCCAGAACGATGCCCACGAGCACCGGCCGGAGTCCCTGCCCGACCACGAGGCGCAGCACGTCCCGCGGCGATGCGCCGAGCGCCATCCTCACGCCGATCTCGGACCGCCGGCGAGTCACCAGAAAGGCGACGACGCCGTAAATCCCCACCATCGCCAGCAGCAGCCCGATCCCTGCCAACGCGCCCAGAAGGGCGGTGCGAAAGCGGGCCGGCACGAGCGAGCCGGAGAGCAGGCTCTCCATGGTCCCGATTCGGTAGAGCGGTAGCCCCGGATCCATCCGACGCACCGCCTCGCGCAAGGCGGGGGTGAGGGCGAGCGGATCGCCCCGGCCGCGCGCCACGAGGTTCATCGTCCGGCCGATCCAGATCCACGCCGGGTCGGGCGCCTGGGCCATGGGGAGAAAGAACTCCGTGGGTACCGCCTGATCGGGCCCTTGCGAGCGTACGTCGCCGACCACACCGACGATGGTCTTCCACCGGGGATCATTGCGCTCTCCCTCGCAGCAGGCAACCCGCTTCCCGATCGGATCCTGCCCCGGGAAGAGGGCCCGGGCAAGCGTCTCGTTCACCACCATCGCCCGGGGCGCACCGGCCCGATCGTCCAGGGTGAAGCCGCGACCCCGGCGGACCGCGATCCCCATCGCGGCGAAATAGCCGGGGCTCACCAGACGGAACCTCGCGCCCACCGAGCTCTCCGCGCTCAGCGGTTTTCCTTCCGGCACGAGGCCGTTGTCGCCCCCGCCCGGTCCCATCGGCACCTGGGTGACCAGCGCGGCGCGTCCCACGCCGGGCGATCCGGTGAGATTCGCCAGCACCGTCTCGAACGCCCGCCGCACCGACTCCGGGCTGGCGTAGCCCTCGGCCGGAAGGGACAGGCGCGCCGTCACCACGCCCCGGGGCTCAAACCCGGGATCCAGTCGCTGCAAATGAATCGCGGTTCGCACCAGCAGGGTGGCGGCAACCAGCAGCACCAGCGCCAGCGCCACTTCGGCCGTCACCAGACCCTGCCGTAGCCAATCGCGCTGCGTCCCGCCGCCCCGCGACTGGCCGGTGCGCAGCGTGCTCTGCAGATCCGCCGCGGCGATGCGGAGCGCCGGTGCCAGCCCGAAGACCATCACCGAGAGCAAGGCGATGAGGAGTGAGAATGCCAGCGTGGCGGGGTCGAGCCGGGCCTGCTCCAGCCGGGGGACGCCGGGTGGAGCGGCCGCCACCAGGGTCCGGATCACCACACCCGCTACGCCGACGCCCACGATCGCGGCGGCGATCGCAAGCACGCCACTCTCGGCGAGCAGCTGCCGGAGCAGCCGGCTCCTCCCCGCACCGATCGACGCCCGGATCGCGAACTCGCGGGCCCGCGCGGCCCCGCGCGCGAGCAGCAGATTGGCCACGTTGGCGCACGCGATGAGCATGACCATCGCCACCGCGCCCAGAATGAGCAAGAGCTGCTGGCGTGCGTCCCCCACGAATTGGGCCATCATCGGCTCGATCAGAATCGTGTTCTTCCCGTTGGCGTCGGGGTAGCGCTCCGCGAGAAGCTTCATCACCGGGCGGAGCATCGCGTCGGCCGTCTCCCTCGTGGCGTCCGACCGAAGCCGTCCATACACCGTGAGGTAGTGCTCGTCGTGCTGGGCGCGTTGCTCCGGGGTGAAGGCCGCAGGGAGCCAGAGCTCCTCGGTACCGGTGGTGAAGTCGAACCCCGACGGCATCACCCCGATAATCGCGTACGGTTGGCCGTTCAACGACAGCGTCCGGCGCAGCGCCGCGGGGTCGCTCCCGAAACGCCGGGCCCAGAGCCGGTGGCTCAACACCACCACCGGCGGACCGCCGGGCCGATCCTCGTCCTCGGAGAACACCCGCCCGACCTGCGGGGCCACCTGCATCACCTGGAAGTAGGTGGCGTTGGCCCGCGCGCCCAGCACCCTCTCGGGCCGATCACCGCCGGTAAGGGTGTAGTTCCCCCAATTGATGGTGCCCAGCGCCGAAAACACCGGCCGGACCGCGTTGGCGGCCGCCCAGTCGATGTAGTTGCCGACGGAGACATTACTCCGAAGCCCGTGCCACTCCTCGGAAATCAGCATCACCCGGTGGACGGCGGGCAGGTCGAGCGGCCGGAGAATCACCGCGTTCACCGCGCTGAAGATCGCGGTCGTGGCGCCGATACCGATGCCGAGGGTGAGCAGGGCGAGGGCGGTAAACCCGGGATTCCGGACCAGGGTCCGGCATCCGTAGACCATATCCTGCCGGAGCTCGGCGAGCCATTCGGTGCGTCGCATGGTGCGATCCCTCCGGGCGCCCTCGCTGCGGCAGGCGTCGGCGACGCCGGCCAGGTTGCCGAAGCGGCGGAGCGCCTCGGCCCGGGCCGCCTCCGGTGCCATCCCCCGCTCCACCAGCTCGCGCACCCGCATTTCGAGGTGGAAGGCCAGCTCGTCGCTGACCTCATCCTCGATTTTCGGCTTCCAGAAGAGCAGACGGGCCAAGGACCCCTCCCCCTAACCCGCGGCTTCGAGGATGTGACCTACGACCCCCACCAAGCGGCGCCACGCGGCGATCTCCTGGCGAAGCCGGGTCCGCCCCGCCGGGGTGAGCCGGTAGAACTTGGCCTTGCGCCCGAGATCGGAGAGCCCCCAGTCGGCCGTGATCCAGCCCCTCCGCTCCATGCGGTAGAGGGCCGGATAGAGCGAGCCCTCTTCGATCCGGAGCGCTTCCCCGCTGGTGTCCTCGAGCCACCGCGCGATGGCGTAGCCATGCCGGGGCCCCCAGGTGAGGGTCTTGAGCACCAGGACGTCAAGCGTGCCTTGAAGCAGATCGGCCGGAGGCTGGGGCATCGGTCCTTACCTAGAGTGTCTAGGTAATACTACGGCGCATTGCCTAGAGCGTCAAGGTATGACGAACCCGGCGCGCCGGAGGTTTCGAACGGAACGCGAAAAGGGCCGCCCAACGGCGGCCCCTGATTCTCTGGCTCCCCAGCTCCCCGCTACTTCGCCCGCTCGATGTATTCGCCAGTTTCCGGATTCACCCGGACCTTCTCGCCGGTCTGGACGAATTCGGGCACGTTGACCGTCACCCCGTTGCTCAGCTTGGCCGGTTTGTTCGAGGCGGTCTTGGTCGCGGTCTTCATCGTGGGCGCGGTGTCCACCACCTCGAGGGTGAGGGTGCTGGGAAGCTGGATTCCGATCGGCCGCCCGTCGTACCACTCCGCGATGATTCGCATTCCCTCGGCCATCCACTTGGCCGACTCGCCCAAGGTCTCCCCATCCACTTCGAGCTGGTCGTAGTTCTCGGCGTTCATGAAGTGGTAGGTGTCGCCGCTGCGATACATGAAGTCGAGCTCGTGGGTCTCGAGCGCGGCCACTTCCACTGTATCGGTGGAGCGAAAGCGGTGCTCGACCTGGATCCCGGTTTTCAGCCGGCGCAGCTTGGCCTGCACCATCGCCCGGAGGTTGCCCGGGGTGTGATGATGGAACTCCAGAACGCGGCATGGCTCACCATTGAACATGATGGCCATTCCGCGGCGCATGTCGCTTGCGATGATACCCATGAAAGCCGTGTGCAGTTGACGGTAAATCCTGACAGCCATTAAAGATAACCTGCGCAGTCGGGCTTTTCCACCCTCGCTCCAACCGGCAACCGTTCAGTGCCCCGCCAGGGTCAGGTGAATGATGTAAAACGTCGCCCCGGTAGGGTCCTGGAGGAGCACCAGCCGGCCGACTCCGGGTGCGTTGAAGGGGCCGACCACCACCTTCCCCCCAACCTGGGTGGCGGCAGCGGCGATCGCGTCCGGGTCGGCCAGCTTGAGGTACAGTGACCAATAGGAAGGCAGCTCTCCCCATTCCGCGGTCAACTGGAGCATCCCGGCAAAGCGCTGCGGAGCGCCTGCGATGCTCCATTCGGTGTAGTCCTCCGCAGGGCCCATCGATTTCACCGGCGGCATCCAGTCGAGCTGGTCCAGGGCGCCCACTTGCCGTCCGCCGAGGTCGAGCATGCGGTGGTACTGATCCGGACCGATCGGGGAGGTGAGATTGAGACCGCGGGCATGGAGAGGCTCCTTGCGGAAGGAGCGGCCAACAGGCGTCGAAGCCTATCCCAGGCACGACGGCCCGCCACCCGCTGGTGTTTCGTGACAACCTTTTCGAGACTTCCGGCATCGAACGCTCGTACGTCTTCAAAGCCCCCGTTCCGGTCCCGTGGTCCGAGGTACGAGATGCCGGCGCTTTACCCGTCCCGTATTCTGCTGTCCTCGCTCACCCTGGCCGGCGCGTTACAGGCCCAGTCGCGGGGACCCGACGGGGCTTCCGGCGGCCCGCATGGTCCCGGAGCGCACGCGCTGCCCTCGCCCACGGTGCATGCGGCCTTGCGGCGCGCGGCGATCACCCTCGACGGCCGGCTGGACGAGCCGATCTGGGCCATGGCGGAGCCGGCGACCGATTTTCGGCAGGCGCAGCCCAAGCCCGGCGATCCGGCCACTCAGCGCACCGAAATCCGGCTGCTCTTCGATGACGATGCGATCTACATCGGGGCCCGGATGTTCGACGATCAGGGGGCGGCCGGGGTAAGAAGCCAGCTGGTCCGGCGGGACCAGAACGCCAGCAACAGCGATCAGATCCAGTTCGTTCTCGACACCTATCACAACCATATTGGCCGGACGATCTTCTCGGTCGGGCCGTCGGGCTCCAAGCTGGATGCCGGCCAGGCGACCGAGTTCGCCGATCCGTCCTGGGACCCGGTGTGGGAGGTCAAGACCCAGGTGGATTCGCTGGGCTGGACCGCCGAATTCCGGATTCCGTTCTCGCAACTTCGCTTCCCCCGCGATTCGGTTCAGGCGTGGGGAATGCAGGTCTGGCGGACCGAGACCCGGCTCAACGAGATCTCGATGTGGTCGTATTGGGGACCGGAAGAGGCGGGGGGACCCTCCCGATTCGGCCACGTCGAGGGGATTGCCCCCGGTCGCGGGGCCCAGCGCCGCCTCGAGATGCTCCCCTATGTCGTCGGGAGGTATCAGCGCCTGCAGCCCGGCGACCCGGGGGATCCCTTCTATCGGCAGCGCCACGCCGATTCGCGGTTCGGCGCGGACATGAAGTATTTGCTGACCTCGAACCTGACCCTCGATGCGACCATCAATCCCGACTTCGGCCAGGTGGAAGTCGATCCCGCGGTGGTGAATCTCTCCGCCTTCGAGACCTTCTTTCCGGAGCGGCGCCCGTTCTTCGTCGAGGGAAGCGGCACCTTCGGGTTTGGCGGGTTTAACTGCTACTTCTGCAGCAACGTGTCGTCGCTCTCGCTCTTCTACACCCGCAGGATCGGGCGGGCGCCCCAGGGTTCGCTCCCGGAGGGGACCACCTACTCCGACGTTCCCGACGCCTCCACGATCCTCGGCGCGGCCAAGATCACCGGCCGCACCGCCAAGGGCTTCACCATCGGCGTGCTCGACGCGGTGACCGCGCGCGAGAACGCCACCGCCCTCATCGGCGGCGCGCCGATGACGCAGGAGGTGGAGCCGTTCACCAACTACTTCGTCGGGCGTCTCAAGAAGGACTTCGACCGGGGCAATCTGGTGGTGGGCGGGATGGCGACTTCAGTGTACCGCTCCACCAACGATCCGCTGCTCACCGCCCGGCTCAACCACCACTCCGAGGCGCTGGGGTTCGACTGGAGCGCGCGCTGGAAGAATCGGACCTACTCGTTCGTGGGCAACCTGGCGTTCACCAACGACGCAGGCAACGCCGCGGCCATCCAGAGACTCCAGAACTCGAGCGCGCGCTATTTCCAGCGGCCCGACCGCCAGGCCGGCTCGAACGGTTTTCTGTCCGACCGCTATGACCCGAACGCCACCTGGCTCCGCGGCATGGGGGGGTACAGCCGCCTCGCCAAGGACGCCGGGAAGTGGCTCTGGGAAACCGCCGTCAACTGGCGGACCCCCGGCTTCGAGGCGAACGACCTCGCGTTCAACACCCGGGCTGACTATGCCTGGATGAACGCGAACCTGGCGCTGTCGCTCACCCGGCCGACCAGATGGTATCGCAACTATTTCCTGGTGCTGGGAACCCAGCGGGAGTACAACTTCGACGGAGATCGCACCGACACGCAGTTCCAGGTGGGCGGCTTCGGCCAGCTCCTCAACTATTGGCAGCTCAATGCCTTCGCCATCCGCCGCACCGACACCTTCGACGACCGACTCACCCGCGGCGGCCCGGTGGTACAGAAGCCGGGCAACATGTTCTACTCGGTCAACCTCGCGACCGATTCCCGAAAGCGCGTCACCCTCAGCCTGAATCCGACGTCGAGCCGGACCGACGAGGGATACCACAGCTACGGGTTGTTCACCCAGGTGAGCGTGCGCGCCGCGTCGAACGTTTCGCTCTCATTCGCGCCGAGCTACAACTACAGCACCTCGGCCCGGCAGTACGTCAATACCTTCACCGATCCGACCGCCATCGCGTTCTACGGATCGCGCTATCTCTTTTCCGATCTGAAGCAGAAGACCGCCGGCTTCGACACCCGCGTCAACGTGACGTTCACCCCCACGCTCACCTTCGAACTCTTCGCTCAGCCGTTCATCTCCAGCGTGCACTACACCCGGTTCAAGGAATTCCTGGCTCCACGGAAGCAGAAGCTGGTCATCTTCGGGGAGGACGCGGGGACCGTTTCGGCCCAGCGGGATGCGACGGGGCGGATCACCGACTACACCATCGATCCGGATGGGGCCGGGCCGGCGGCAGCGTTCACCCAGGCCAACCCCGATTTCAACCTCCGGTCGCTCCGGGGGAACGCGGTGGTCCGGTGGGAATACCGCCCCGGCTCGACGCTCTTCCTGGTGTGGACCCGCACCAGCAGCGACTTCGCCCAGACCGTGGGAGACTTCAGCTTTTCGCGCGACACCGACGCGTTGTTCGGCGCGAAGGCGGACAATATTTTCCTGGTGAAGGTGAACTACTGGCTGAATCGCTAGGGAGCTAGCGCGAACGCCACGACCCGGTCACTCTTTCCGAACCGGTCCCCGTCTCCCCCCGCTGAAATCACCAGGTACTGCCGCCCGTTTCTGCCGGCGAAGGTCATCGGCGTCGCCTTGCCGCCGGCAGGGAGCGGCGCGCTCCACAACTCCTTTCCGGTCTCAATGTCGTAGGCGTGGATCCGACGGTCGAGGGTTGCGGCGATGAACACCAGCCCCCCCGCGGTCACGATGGGCCCGCCGAGATTCGGGCTTCCCAGCGCGGCCAGGGCCGGCGGTGCGTCCGGCCGGGCGGCGCCCAGGGGAACCTCCCATTTCCACCCTCCGGTGGCGAGGTCAATCGCGACCAGCGTACCGAACGGAGGCGGCGTGCAGGGCGCGCCGCTCGGCCCGAACAGAATCTCCCGCCGCATGACGTAGGGCGTGCCGCTCATGTCGGTGTACTGCGAGCCCTCCAGCCGATACCCCGGCTCGTGCCGCCGGCTGCGATACTCCAGCCGAGGGATGAGCTGCACCGCGGCCGCGATCCGATTGACCGGCACCACCGCCAGCTGGCGAACCGGATCTACGGCCAAGCCGCCCCAGTGGGCGCCTCCGATGTTCGACGGCACGACCAACGACCCCTCCAGGCTGGGCGGCGTGAAGACGCCCTCGTTCCGCAGCGCTTCCATCCTCGAGCGGCAAGCCGCCTGGTCGGCGGGGGTGGGGCCCCAGGCATCGGCCGTGGTGAACCCGTGCGGGCTGAGCGGCGCGATTCCGGTGGTAAACGGCTGGGTGGGCCACGCCTCCTCCCCGGGGACGGTGCTCTTGGGTACCGGACGCTCCTCCACGGGAAAGACCGGAGCGCCGGTTTCCCGGTGCAGTACGAACATCATTCCCGTCTTGGTTGTCTGGATGACTACGGGGATCCGGCGCCCGGCGTGGACGAGCGTCGTAAGCAGCGGGGGCGAGGCGTTGTCGTAGTCCCAGAGGTCGTGGTGCACGGTCTGGAAGTGCCAGACCACCTTGCCCGTCGCCGCGCGCAGGGCGACGATCGAGTTCGCGTAGCGGTTCTCCCCCTTGCGCTCGCCGCCGAAGTAGTCGGGGCTGGCGCTTCCGGTCGGCACGAAGACCAGGCCGCGCACCGAATCCACCGCGAGCACGGACCAGGCGTTGGCGGCACCGGTCCGGTGGGCGTACTGCCCAATCCAGGTTCGCCACGCCGGGTCCTTCGGGTCCTGAGGGACCGGGTCCCAGGTCCAGCGGAGCGCCCCGGTCCGTACGTCGTACGCCCGTACCTCACCGCTCGCGGCGTCGATCCGGTTGTTGTCCGCGACGGTGGAGCCGACCACGATGAGGCCGCCCACGATGGCCGGAGGCGAGGTCACCTCGTACTCCTCCTCCTCGTACGGCGGATTCCTCAGGCCCCGGCGGAGGTCCACGCTGGCGGCGGCGGCAAATTCCACGCACGGGTGGCCGTCCGCAGCGTCCAGCGCGTGCAACCGGGCGTCCACGGTGGCGACGATGACGCGGAGGGCGCACGGGGCGCCGGAGCGGGCCGCGGGATCCGCCCAGAGCGACACGCCGCGAGTAGTGAAATCACCGAAGCCGATGTGCAGCCCGTGCAGATCCGTCACCCACCGTTCTCGTCCGGTTTCGGCGTCGAGCGCGACCACCTTGCCGAGCGGCGTGCTCAGGTACATCACCCCGTTCAGAACCAGTGGAGTGGCTTCAAGGGAGGTGTTGTTGCCGGTCTGCACGGCCGCCTCGCGGGTGGAGTATTCCCACGCCACGGTGAGTCGCGCCACGTTGTCGCGGGTGATGCCGGTGAGCGGCGAAAAGCGCTCACCGCCGCGGTCCCGACCGTAGGCGGGCCACTCGCCAGCCGGGAAGGACTGCGCGGCTACCGACACCGGCACCGCGAGGAGCCAAAGGAGATGGATGGAGTATTTCATGGCTCGAGAATAGGGATGGCCGCTTCGGCGCGCCAGCGAGCCGGTAGCCCGAGGCGGTGCCGCGCCGTAACTTCCATCGCATGGACGACGTTCGCCAGTCAGCGGCTTGACCCGGAGCGATCCGCATGGCGTCTCCCACTCCCGCTGGCTCCACCGCAACCTCTCGCATCGGGTCGCTCGACATCGTGCGCGGCGCGGTCATGGTGCTGATGGCCATTGATCACGTACGGGTGTTTTCGGGGCTTCCGGCCGGTGGCCCCACGCCGGGAATCTTCTTCACCCGGTGGGTGACCCACTTCTGCGCCCCGGCATTCGTGTTCCTGGCCGGGACGAGCGCCTTCTTGTACGGCCGCAGCCACCGTGAGCTATCGCGCTTTCTCTTCCTGCGCGGGGCCTGGCTGGTGCTGCTCGAACTGACCGTGATCCGCATCGCGTGGACCTTCAATTTCGATTTTGCGCACTACTTGCTGGCCGGCGTCATCTGGATGATCGGCTGGTGCATGATTCTGATGGCGGTGCTGGTACGGCTGCCGGTCTCGGTGGTGGGAGGGATTGGGCTCCTGATCGTGGCGGGGCACAACGCCATCGGCCCCCGGCTGCCCCAGCTGGTTCCGGCACTACAGCAGGGAAGCCTGACCTGGCTCTGGAAGATCCTCTGCCTCGGATTCTTCGAGGGCCCGATCGCATTCGGCGCGGGGGGCCCCGAGCTCACGGTGCTCTACTCGCTGGTGCCGTGGATTGGCGTCATGGCGGCGGGCTATGCCTTCGGGAAGGTCATGGTGCTGGAGCCGGCGCGGCGGAACCGGATCTGCTGGATGCTGGGCCTTGGCGCGACGGCACTCTTCCTGGTGCTCCGGGGGTTCAACCTCTACGGGGATCCGAGCCCCTGGGCCGCCGGGGAGCGCGGGCCGGCCCTGCTGGCGTTCCTGAACACCACCAAGTACCCCGCCTCACTGAGTTTCCTGCTCATGACGCTGGGCCCCACCATCGCGATGATCCCGGCGCTGGAAGGGGCCCGAGGCGCAGTGGCACGGTGGCTCACCGTATTCGGTCGAGTGCCGTTCTTCTATTACCTGCTTCACATTCCGCTGATCCACGCGCTGGCGCTGGCGGTCTCAAAGCTGCGGCTCGGCGAGGTGAGCCCCTGGCTCTTCACCAATCATCCGATGGGAAACCCGCTGGCGCCCGAAGGGTACACCTGGAATCTCCGACTGCTTTACGCGGTCTGGGCGGTGGCGATCGTGCTGCTGTATTTCGCCTGTCGCTGGTTCGCCGCTCTCAAGGCCCGGCGCAAGAGCGCGTGGCTGAGTTACCTCTGACCGTCGGTGGCGGAATGGTCCATCAATAACTAGCGGACGGAGGCGAGATGGATCCACGGACAGCATTCATCCACGCCGCCACCTGGCACGGGCCATTGGAGCCCGCCGAGGCGATCCTGGCCTCGCATCCTGAGCTGGCGAGCTGCGACATCCATACGGCCGCGATCCTCGGTGATGACGCCGGCGTGCGTCGGTACCTCGAACGCGATCCGGCCAACGCCACCGCCAAGAGCGATCCCTACGGCGGGGATGCGCTCAACTACCTCGGTCTCTCGAAGTACCTCCGGCTCGATCCCGCGCGGTCCGGCGGCTTCCTGCGGGCGGCGACGGCGCTGCTCGACGCCGGCGCGGATCCCAATACCGGATTCTGGACCAAGGGGGAGTATCCCGAGTTCGAGACTGCGCTCTATGGCGCGGCCGGCGTCGCGCACCACGCGGAGATGACGCGCTTGCTGCTCGAGCGCGGTGCCGATCCCAACGACGGAGAGGCAGTCTATCACTCACCGGAAACCTACGACAACGACGCCATGAAGCTCCTGGTCGAGACCGGCAGGATCACGGCCGATAACCTCTCGCTCATGCTGGTCCGCAAGCACGACTGGCATGACTACGACGGCGCCAAGTGGCTCCTCGAGCACGGAGCGCAGCCGAATCTCGAACGAAGCCGGGGATGGAGCCCCATCCATCACGCACTCGCGCGCGACAACAGCCTCGAGATGATCGCACTGCTCCTCGATCATGGAGCCGATCCGACGC